>NZ_JBEBVH010000300.1:0-4441 GCF_040392825.1 Pseudopedobacter sp. | reverse complement strand
ACTAACACCATATTCCTGACAGATAACCCGTAAAGAAGGTAGCCTGTCTCCTACCCTTAGAATCTCATTACTAATTTGATTTTCCAATACCGAAGCAATGCGTATATACAAGAGTTCTTTCTTCATACCAACAAATTGTACTCATCAAAAATACAAAAATTGTATCTGTACTCATATTAATTAATTATAGATTTTTGTATAAAGAAGATTACTAATGAAAAGCGAATTATCAAAAGCTTATTTAGCACTTGCCCTGGTTTGTTTGGTTTGGGGAACTACTTATTTTTTCATGCTTATAGGGGTAAGTACCATACCTCCGTTTCTGTTTTCGGGGGTACGGCAAACAATAGCCGGGACTATTCTGATTATAGGTCTGAAACTGTCAGGCAAACTAAGTGTCCTCAATCGATCGAATATTATCAGGCAGGTTATCCCGGGTATTTTAATGATCTCGTTGGGCAACGGTGTAGTAGGTTGGAGCGAACAATATATCCCTAGTGGGTTAGCCGCATTAATTGTTTCTATTATGCCGGTGTATATTGTTCTAATCGCTTTTATAACCCGAGCAGAAAGAAAAAAACCTAACGATACTATACTTATCGGATTACTGTTGGGAAGTCTGGGAATAGGTATGATGTTCCGTGATAATTTAGCAGATTTCGTTAATCCGCAATATTTTACGGGTATGCTGGTTGCTTTTTTCGCAGCCTTATGCTGGGCTTCTGGAAGTGTATTTGCAAAGTATCGGCCAGCCGGAACCTCCCCGCTAACGAATGCCGCTATTCAGATGCTTTCTGGTGGATTTTTTCTATTACTGATGAGTATTTTCATGGATGATTATAGCACCTTAAATCAGATTTCTAACGATAGCATTGGCGCTTTAATCTATCTCATTTTCATCGGTTCTTTGCTGGCTTATCCTTGCTTTGTTTACGCTCTGGAAAAGTTACCAGTTGGTTTGTCATCCATATACGCCTATATCAATCCGTTCATCGCTTTGTTATTAGGTTTTTTCGTTCTGAGCGAGAAGCTTACATGGGTTACAGCGGCGGCATTATTTACCGCATTGGGAAGTATCTATTTTATAAATAAGGGTTATAAAATAAAACCAAAGTTACAGAAAGAGTGAAATGTCTCATTTACTGAATAAAGCAATATGAATATGGACCATACATTATTAAACTGGAAAAAATCTGCATTGCTGGTTATTGATATGCAGGAGGATTTTGCATACCCGAAAGGTTCTGCATATATAGAAGGAACCCAGGAGATAATCCCTGTAACAACTAAAATTGTCCGAATTTTCAGAAAATATAACCTACCGGTTGTTCATGTTGTAAGGCTGTATTACCCCGATGGCAGCAATGCGGATGTTTGCAGAAAAGGCATATTAGCCTCTGGTAAAAATATTGTCTTTCCGGGAACGGACGGAGCAAAAATTATAAGCGAACTACTACCAGAATCTGCTGTTCAGCCAAACTCCGATAAACTTTTAAAGGGAGAAATCGTACAGATTGGCTCGGATGATTGGGCAATGTATAAGTCCAGATGGGGAGCTTTTTATGAAACCGAATTGCAAATCTGGTTAAACGAAAAAGCTATTGATTCGCTATTTGTAATAGGATGCAATTTCCCTAATTGTCCAAGAACAACGATATACGAAGCTAGTGAACGGGATTACAAAATTGGTATTGTTCCGCAAGCTATTTCAGGAATTTATAATAAAGGAATACAGGAGCTTGAAAATATAGGCGTACAACTGTTTAACGAAAATCAGTTAGATAGCTTTCTGGAAAATGGCGTGGTACTATGTGACTACAAACCGGAATATCAGCCCTACTTTGAACGGTTTAATAAAGCCTGGCTTACTAAATATTACAGCGTAGAACCTTTGGACGAATATGTGCTAACAAAGCCTGAAGAAGCTATTCTTAAAGGTGGTGGCCATATCCTGTTCGCCCGCTATAACCGCACTATCGTTGGTACAGTTGGCCTTAAAAACATGGGTAACGGTGTAATGGAACTTACCAAGATGGCTGTTGACGAATCTTTCCATGGGATAGGTGCCGGGAAAACCTTATGTAAAGGCGCTATTGAAAAAGCAAGGAAGCTTAATGCATCTAAACTTATTCTTTATTCTCAAAAGCGGCTGGCAACCGCATTGGGTATTTATAGAAAATATGGTTTTCAGGAAATACCAATGGAAGCGGGTAAGTATAAAAGAGCCGATGTAATGATGGAACTTAATTTATAATTTATGGAAGCAACTGATTTCACCACCGAATGGATTAATGCCTGGAACAGTCATGATTTAAATACAATAATGAGCCATTATAGTGAAAACATCGATTTTGCTTCACCTGTTATTCAGCAAATGGGAGTCGATACAGCTGGTAAAATTTCAAATAAAGCCGATTTAAGGGAATACTTCTCCAAAGCATTGCAAAAATATCCCGAGCTGCATTTCGAGTTCTATCATGAATTAAAAGGAGTAGATTCTTTAGTGCTATTCTACAAAAGTGTAAACGATACGCTTTCCGCTGAATATATGGAGTTGGATACACAAGAGAAGATATGTAAGGTAAGAGCACACTACAAAAATCGTTAAATTTAGACCTCTTATTAAAGCAGATATGGCGACCAGTTATTTAGATAGTATTAAAAAGCAGTTTTTATATTATAAGATGCTTGGAGAAAAAGCAATAGAACAATTGAATGAAGAACAGCTTTTTTGGCAGTATAACGAAGAAAGCAACAGTATTGCCGTTTTGGTTAATCATATAAGCGGGAACATGCTATCCCGGTTTACAGACTTCCTGACTTCGGATGGTGAAAAGCCGTGGCGAAATAGAGATGTTGAATTTGCCAATCCGCTTAAAAGCAAGTTAGCATTAATGGATCTTTGGGCTAAAGGTTGGGAATGTCTGATGAATGCACTCGACCCATTGACTGAAGCTGACCTCGAGAAAGTCATTTATATCCGTAATGATGGACATACTGTTATTGAAGCCATCAATCGGCAGTTGGCCCATTACCCTTACCATATTGGTCAAATTGTCTTTATCGCCAAAATGCTGAAGAACGATGACTGGAAAACCTTATCTATAGCAAGAAATAAATCTAATGATTATAACAACCGTAAATTCTCTCGGGAAAAAGAGAGGCGGCATTTTACGGATGATCTTTAAAAAGAACCACATATGAAAACAATGCTGATAACAGGTGCCAGCCGTGGAATTGGTGCTGCCACTGCCCTTCTTGCGGCCAGAACTGGGTTTTCGGTTATAGTAAATTACAATAAAAACAAACTAGCTGCAGAAAGCGTACTAACAAGATCCTTTCCAATGGGGGAATGGCAAAAGCTATACAGGCAGATATTTCCAGAGAGAAAGATGTGTTGCGGCTATTTTCGGAAACCGACAAGACTTTTGGAACAATTCATTCACTTGTCAATAATGCCGGAATACTGGAGTGCCAAATGCAATTGGCTGATATGAGTCAAGGTCGGCTGCTAAGAATGTTTCAGGCGAATATTATCGGACAGTTTATGTGTTGCAGAGAAGCCATTAAACGAATGTCTGTAAAATATGGAGGAGAAGGAGGTACAATTGTTAATGTGTCTTCAATTGCCGCCAAAACAGGCGCTCCGTTTGAGTATATCGATTATGCTGCTACCAAAGGCGCCTTAGATACGTTGACAATTGGTTTATCCAAAGAAATAGCGGAAGAAGGTATTCGGGTAAACGCTGTCCGGCCAGCATTCATTCATACCGATATCCATACCGACGGAGGAGAACCGGATAGAATCAATCGAATAAAGGATAGCATTCCATTAAAAAGAGGTGGATTGGCAGAAGAAGTTGCAGAGGCTATCCTTTGGCTTGCTTCTGATAAATCATCCTATTCAACAGGAACATTTATTGACGTTACAGGCGGCAGGTAAACATCGCTGTTAAAGACTATTTGTTCTTAAAATTACCACTTGTTTTCGCTTCTGTCCATTGCCTCTAACTGATTCTTAAGAGAACTTTGCCTTATCAAAAAACAATTTTTTATGAAAAAGGCATATTTAGAAATTACGTTAAAGATTGATAATGCAGATCGGACTAGTGCTACCGCTATTTACAACAAGTATAAGACTGTATTTTTAGAAACAATTGAGGGAGCTTTATCGAAAGAGCTTTTAATACATACAGAAAATGCGCAGGCATACCTTTTGAGTGAGCTGTTTAATAACGATGTTGTAATCGCTCTTAAACCCTATCTCAGAGATCAACCGAATGTTAAGATATATGAAACAGCCTGAATTATTTGACAATATTCTGCAAGAGTGTTCTTTGAGCGAATATTGACTATCTAAAGTTTAAGAAGATAATTTGGGCCCTATATCTTCTTAATTTCAATATCGAAATTTTCAGCGATAAAAAGTCAATAATACGAC
>NZ_JBEBVH010000299.1:0-4475 GCF_040392825.1 Pseudopedobacter sp. | reverse complement strand
GGTTTTAGTTCTTTATTATTTTTTGATAGATCATTTTATCTCCCATTTTTATGCGAAGAATATAAACTCCGGCAGGCACATTCGGATGTACTCTTAGTACATTAGCTCTCACATTTATTTTTGAAGTGTTTTCTAAAACTACCTCGCCAACCATATTGTAAATCTGAATGGTAGCTTCTCCATTTTCTTTACTATCAAATGTTATTTCGAAATCACGATAAAAAGGATTTGGATGAACGTTTATTTTTTCAACCAACAAATCAATTATTACCGGATTTGCAATGCTGCCTAAAATAGCATCTGCAGAAAAGTCAATCGATTTTGATGTAGCCTGAATACTATTACCTGAACCAACATAAGCCGTAAGCTTTTCTGATTGATCGCCATAGATTGTTATAAAAGCCAGATCCTTACCATTTATATTCTGGGTTTGAACATAGCCTCTTAACTCTCCGGACTTATTATAAAATGATAGATCTTTATATCCTTCCGGTAACTTTACAATAGCACTCATGGTATTTGAAAACTTTGCAAAGTCTTTAGAAAGAGGTATAAAGCCTT
This sequence comes from Pseudopedobacter sp., assembly GCF_040392825.1. Taxonomy (NCBI): domain Bacteria; kingdom Pseudomonadati; phylum Bacteroidota; class Sphingobacteriia; order Sphingobacteriales; family Sphingobacteriaceae; genus Pseudopedobacter; species Pseudopedobacter sp. The sequence continues at coordinate 3,914 of NZ_JBEBVH010000299.1, read as the reverse complement.
CGTTGACATCACTAACCACTATCTTATTTTGTTTTGCACTAACTGATGAAGTGGTTTTAACATTTAAACGATTCAAATATTCCGGATAGGAAAATTTTTGGGCAATAGCGGTATTGAGCATATATCCTTCACCAGCTCTTAAATAAGTTAAAGAACCTTTCCATCCGGAAACTGTACTATAAATTGCAAATAATGATTGCGACTTAATTACATCACCGTCACTTGCTCTAAGATTTGCTAAAGCATCACCAACCGGAATATTTTTTGAAACAACAAAAGGCAACCAATTCCAATTGGTGTTTAAATCAAAAGACCAGGTATTTAAATCTACAGGAATCCCTTTAATATTTAATTTTTGTGCGGTTTCCAACTTGATTTTATACATTTTATTATTAGAAATACCACCATTGCCTGAGACCGTTCCGGACCAACCACTTTCGGCCGGATTGACTACATTTTGCTGATAGGCATCAAACAATGCCGGGGCATTAGACTTTATCAAATCTGAAGTAGTTAAGGTTAAAGTATGTGTAAGTGCATTTAAATTCCCAAATCTTGCATCAGTTACATTAAAAGAAGTCCATGTCCAGCCTTGGTTAAACGTAATTTGCTGACCGGTTACTTCTGTATTAGTAAAAATTGCAGGACTTGTATAGGTTCCTGAAATTTCATCAGGCACATAAGGAATGGTGAATTTCTCATTTAAAAGTGCCTCTTTTAATTTGCCATCGGAGGCATCCCAAATATAAAACGAAATATCCTCGCCGCTGACTTCGTTGCTGTATACTGTCAGATATACAAAATATTCTTTAAAATTTGGGTCGTAAACCACATTTGTTATTCCACGAACGTCCCCGTTCACGGTAGCTACAACTTTATCATAAATATCGTCAGTAAAGACATCGCCTACTTTTACTTTTCCAATGATATTCATAGATTGGCTAAACTTGCTTGCATCTAGGGTTAAGATGGGCTCTTTCTCCAATACTCTTAAATCTAAGCGAATCTTTTCATTATAGCCATAACCTGTCGAAAGAGATAAAACAGTATTATAATTCCCTATCGCCAAATCACTATCAACAGTCGCTCTTAACGTAGTTTTAGTATTTGGTGCAATAGTACCTGAGCTTGCTGATACTGTTAACCAGGCAGGCAACTCCATGGTATAAGGTTGTGCTGTTCCTCCCCGGTTAATAATGGTAATATCAAAAGAAAGGTTTTCATTGGCCCTTTTCATTAAGTTCACTACCTCATTATGCCCTTCAACAAACCATTTGACTGGGCTTCTGTTGATAAGAGCGCTCCAGGTAACCGGAGATTGTTGCCTGTTATCTGCCATATCGTTGAGGTTAGAAACAGTAATGTAAGCTACTTTTCCTTCTATACTTGCCCAGTCTGTAATTTGTGGATTTAATACAATTTCATCCCTATTAATTACTGCATTTACAACAATTGATTCTGTAGGACGAAACGGTTTAATAGCAGGTGTTTCCTCTGTAAAAGCAAGTGGCTTATTATTCAACATGGCATAACTGCTTACCTTTTCCGTGGTGTTTAAAGGATAATAATAAGTCGGGCCATTATTGTTAGCTGTTTCTGGTTTATTAAACGAGGAGTATAATATTAAACCGGTAGTTTTAACATCTAATTCATGATATTGATCGGCACTTATTTGTTCTGCATTACGGGCAGTTTCCCAAAGGCATAATTCATCTATGAAACCAATATAGTGTTGATCTATAGTGGCAGAATTAATTTTGCCCCTACCGCCAACAAAAATACTACTGGAAGAAAATCCACCCAAATCTGCACTTGGATAAGATGCTAACTGGTTTCCATCAATAAACATTCGGACGGTACCATTTCTGCTTAAACTCATAGCTATGTGGTGCCAGCTGTTATTATTTATCTTAACATTTCCAAATGAAAGTGTTTTGGCTTCTGCTTTTAATTCAAGATGGCCATCAGCATTCAGGCTTATTGCCCATTTATTTCTATATCCATTACTTTCTATATTATCTGTATCATCTCCGTACCCATTAGAGAATAGTGTTGCAACACCAGCCTGATTGGTTTTCATCCAAAAAGATAAGGTAGCATCCATCTCTTTAGAAATAATTACTTTTGAGGCTTCCGAAAGGGTTAAATAGTTAGCTCCGTCAAAAGCATAAGCTGTACCTTTTGGTGTAATATCCCAATTGGTATTGGCAATCACCAGATGCTTAAACCGGGCCAAATCGTTGGCAACTACCCCGCTGCCTTCATTTATTGGCCAGTACCCTAAAAGATCTGTCTCATTACCATTCAATAAGGTATTCATATTAGCTACTGATGCTTCCCGGGTTATATTTCTTTTCCAGAATCTCAGATCATGTAAATTTCCTTTAAAGGTGTTTCCACCTAGAACTACAGGATTTTCATTAGTGAAGCTAAGTTTTGCAGCAAGTGTAAGTACTTGTTTTTCTTTATCATTCTCTATAATACTTAACTTATTAGCAGTAGCATCGTAAGAGAGTGTATAATGGTTAAATGTACCATCTTTCGCTATCGTAGTGCGAATAACTTGGCCACCAATAGTATACTTTAAATCACTATCAATCAGTTCGACTTTAATCCCGTTATCCTGGCTTAATAAAGTTGAAGTTCCGCCCGAGCTTAAATTTTTCAACCAAAATTCGATACTAAAATCTCCGGTACTAATAGCAGGTCTATTGATGGTAGCCGTATTGTTTGAACCATTAAAAGCCAACGACACCTCATGTTTAACAGGACTTTGATTTTTTTGAACCAGAAATTCAAATTTAGTTACCGTACCATTGGTTTTAACGGGCTCATTAAATCGTAAGGTTAAATCATCGCCTAAGCTTAATGTTCCGTTTGTTGGTGTAGGTGTACCAAACAAAATAGGAGCAGTAAGGTCTACTTCACCTTCTACAATTTTAGATTCGAAAGTAGTTTGGTTATTGCAGCTGGTACGGGCTCTTAACTCATAATTTCCATTGGCCAAACCCAAACCGGCAATATCCCAGGCGTAGTTTAGTTCAGCACCGCTTATTAATTCGATATTAGTATCTCCACCAGCTTGTGCAATATCGTAATCTTGCGGGTTTTTATAATAGGTTTTTAAACCAATCCAGTCTGGTGTACCTTTTAAACGATATTCTAAATTAATTTTTTGGAAACTGGCAAAACTGGTGTTAAAATCTCCTAGTTTAATATCTATAGGCTTAGTTCCGGTAGCAGTAATTGAAGTATTCCTGTTTATTAACCAGTTGTTTGATGGAGTTATAATAGTTACCGGAGAACAAGCAGGTACAAACGTTGCAGATACCAAAACCGTATCTGATATATTTCCGTCACAAAGAGATTCCAGAGACACTTTAATGTTTTTATAATCAAACTGGTCTTGTTTAATCTTCTTAAGTGTCATGGTGTATAACACTGTTTTTCCTGCCGGGATATTAACTATTGTTCCATTAGGCTCTATATTAATTTGTGCATTATCCGGATTTGTATATTGATCAACAACAAGCTTAAATGAAGCATCCTTATTTGCTGTGCTGGTATTGCGCAGGCTAAGTACAAATTCGGCATTTCTACCATCAAATATACCAGCAACATCTGCTGCTTCTACTGTTATTTCTGGTTTCTCTAAAGCTGTTGTAGCAATGGTTAACTGCTCGCGGCTTTCTTCCAGTAAATCTACTATAGAAGCTGAAGGATTTGTAACGTTGGGATGGGTTGGATTGTAGAAGTGAGAAAGTTCCGCACCTTCGTAAGGACAGGATGTTTGTCCGCCTTTTGTGGTAAAGATAGGGCCGTTCCCGTCAAAAGCATTAATTACATCAACACTAAACAGGTTATTCGAATCGTGGTCTTTAAGGGTATAGCTTATATTGGTAGTTTCCTCGCTA
>NZ_JBEBVH010000298.1:0-4505 GCF_040392825.1 Pseudopedobacter sp. | reverse complement strand
TTAAAGGTGCTCCAAACCAACCTCCACGCCCCAGGTAAACTTCGTCGCGACTATCTATTGTTCCGTCATTATTCTGGTCTATGTATTTAATATCGCCTGGTTTTACTTCTCCAAATGACTGATAAGGTGAGTTAGCTATATCAGCATCATCCATAAAGAACCCTGCGCTCTGCAATCCCCAGATTGCATCCAATGGCTGTCCGGCTCTGTTTTGGTAACTGTATTCGTAAGATTCTGCTCTTTTGGTTGCTTTAGTTTCGTAATAAGTTCCGTTAAATCCTAATGTCCAGTTTACCTGGCCCAACTTTTTATTTAAGTTCAAGCTAAAGTCTACTCCTTTACGGCTATCTGCATCGTAATTGGTGTAGGGAACATTGGAGTATACCGGCCAGCCTGTTGAAAAATAAACAGGATATAAAACATTGGGCTGTACCACAATACCTTTCATCTCATTCGCAAAATAAGAACCACTAAAAGACAATAGGTTTTTGAATAACGATCCTTCTATACCTATATTGATTTCCCTCCTTTGCGGAAAGGTCATATCTAAATTTGCACTTCTCCTGCGATCGTAAGAATGTACTAAGTCTCCATCTCTCCAGCTATACCAGGCAGCATTATTGTAGGTATAGTATCCCAAATAGAGATAGTTATACCCTATAGTTGAATTACCGATGTCCAGATCGGTATTAAGAATACCTGCCGATGCTGTGATCTTTAAGTTATCAATCGCAGACACATCTTTCAGAAAATTCTCTTCGCTAATTCTCCATCCCAACGAAAACGTCGGGGAAATAGCCGCCCTGTTTTTCGGAGGTAGCTTAGTAGAATAAGCTAATGCTCCGCTAAAATCCATATAATATTTCTGTAAGAAATTATAACCCAGCTGTAAACCCAGATTGGTATTATTGATCTTATTATACACCTGTGATTCGCCTATTTGAAAAGCGTTGCCCAATAACATTGCAGATACATTATGTTTTTGGCTAAAGGTTCTGTTATAATTGAACTGACCTGAAAATGCGATATTCTGGCGGTAATAGCTATTGCTGATATTCTGTACACCAGATTTTTTGTCATCTCCGAATTTTGTTAAACTGCTAATTTGATCGAACCCGGCATAATTATTCCATGAGGCTTCATAAATGGCATAACTGTTATTATAGGCCTGTGTAAAAGACGTTAAATAGTCTACTGCCAGCATAGATTTAAAAGAGAGACCTTCTAATAGGTTATTCAGATTAAAATCTACTCCGGTGTTGAACTGGAACTGACGGCTAATATTACGGTTATAGCCGCCGGCATAAATACTTGCAAAAGCATTGGTCTGATCTAATGAGCTACCTCCAAGAAGATATTTGCCGTCAATTACATAATTACTGTTATTTACATAAGTCATAGACGGATCGTCACCCTCCTCAATCATATTAATCGGGATTAGTGGAGAAAACCTATAAGGACGTACAGTTGCGGCACTATTCCAATAGTTGGCATTTACGCCTTTTCCCGTATAAAAGCTCACGTTCGCATCTACATTTAGGGAAATCATTTTATTAAGCTTTACATCAACATTTCCTCTAATGTTAAACCTGTTTGAACCACTGTTTTTTACTGCTTCTCCAAAGTTCAGCAAAGATCCCTGCGACCAGAATCCTAAATTGGTATAATATTTTGCTTTCTCTGTTCCCCCGGATATCTCAGTGGTAAGATCGTAACGGTTGTAGCTGTCCTTCAGATAATCCGCAGAATAATAGTCAACGTTTGGATAACGATAGGGATTTGAGCCAGATGCGTAATTGTAAATTGTTGCTTCACTATAAAGATCTGACAATCCATCATTTCTACGGGCTTCATTATACAGGGTCATATATTCTGCCGATCCCAGAAATCCCGGATAAGCTTTTGGTACATTTATTCCTGCATTTGCCCTTACGTTAACCTTCTGGTCATAATTGCCACCTCTTTTAGTAGTTATATAAATTACACCTTTAGCAGCCTGACTGCCATAAAGTGCCACGGCACCCACACCCTTCAAAACGGTTATCTGGTCAATTTCTGTAGGCAGAATATTATTTGCATCACGTGGCACACCATCTACAAGAACAAGATAGTTACTCATACCCCATATGTTTCCATGAAAACCGGGAGTTAATGCTTCAAGATTTTCCAAACTATAAGTAGAATAGTTTTTTTCCATCATCTGGGATACATTTAAAACTGAAACTCCTCCCAAAAGATCTCGCTGATTTACTTTACGGAACGCTATCTGAACCAGTGAGGTAGAATCCACAGGCTGTAAAGAATTTAAAACTGTAGTATCCTGAAGATTTACGGTCTTATCTGTTTTTGTAATATTCTTGTCTGGCAATGGTTTAGTTCTGTTACCCTCTTTCCTATTGAGAAGAATATGTTTATCGGTATTCGTTCTGATAGCCGGATTAGCCAGACTTATTGCAGGTATTCCTGTTGTAACAGTCAGGCATAATGCTATTAATATTTTTATTTGCTTCATTATTGTCTCTCTTTTTTGATTTGTTAAACCACCTGTTACCAACCAGGATTCTGCGGAAACTCTGGATACATATTAACATCAACATTTTTAAGAGGTAGCCAATAATGCTTTTCGGTAAATTTACGCTCCAGTATTACCACTTCTCTTAAATTAGCTACCCTGTTCTGTGTAGGGTCTGTAGTATTAAATGTTCCTGTCCGGTCAAATTCAATAGATTTTTTTAATGTATACGGTGATTCTATCAACAAAAGCCATCTTCTCAAATCATTGAAACGATGTCCTTCAAATGATAATTCAACGGCTCTTTCTCTTCTGACTTCACCCAGAAAATCTTCCACAGAACCTAAAAATTTAGCATTTACGGGATCTACTCCTGCCCTTTCCCTAATTACATTAATAGCCTCTACTGCTGTTTTACTAAAATTGGCATCTTTCCCCGTAGGTGCATTATAACCCATCAAAGCCGCTTCGGCATACATGATATATATATCTGACAAACGCATGTAAGGCACATAGATATGCAGGTTATTTCCCCAACTATAGGCATTGTCGTACTTATTAGCTGTCACTGGAACGAATTTACGCAAGACATAACCGGTACGGCTTCCGGTTCCTACATCTCTATAACTCCCTCCTGTAAATAAATTCGCGTAGCGATTTACTTCCTCTTCAGCTTTAGGAATAGCCCCTTGAACAAATTTCACTCCATCAAATACGATATCATTGTAGAAACGTGGATCACGGTCTTTCCAAGGAAATTGCGGATCATAACCCGATTCAGCATCCGGCTTTGTAATGTCTGGAATTGGCAATCCGTTGGCCATTCCATAATAATCTACGTAATTAGCTGTTGGTATAAACTTGAGATCACCTTCCGAAACTATCACAGGTGTATACTGTTTACTGGTCCCCCAATTTGAGTTGTTCGCAGAATTATATGGTCCCCTAAAAATCGCTTCGGTACTTCCTGGCAAAGCCCAATTCTGACCAGTGGTATAAAAGTTCAGATAATAGTTCTTAAATTCTACCAGTGCATATGGTGTCTGACCAGTTTCAACCAGATTTAACAACTCTCCAAAAGCCGCTGCGGCTTTCTTGCAATATTCCTGATTATAGGTTTTACTTCCTGTAGACTCGTAATTCATCAAAGGACTGCCAGCCCATAGGTAATTTTTTCCCAAGTAACCCAACGCCATAATTTTATTGATACGTAGCTGATTTTTTCCCAGTGTTCTTTTTCCTGGCGCTGTATCATCCCAGTTTATGGGTAAAAGGTCTGCGGCAGCTCTAAAATCCGCAGCAGCCTTATCTGCACATTGCTGATAATTTAGACGGCCTAATTTTATTTCACCTACACTTGGAAGAACTGTGTCTATATAAGGCAAACCTCCAAAGTATTCCATTAATCTATGATGAAACCACGCCCTAAAAAACAAGAGTTGTCCTTTTATCAGATCTCTTTCTTCATTTGTAGCTTCGGTCATTAGGTCCATATTAGCTAAACCAATATTAGTTTTCCTGATCCCGTACCAGGCTGCATTCCATAAGTCTTTATTGATATTTCTGTCGTTAGGAATATAAACAGGGGTAAAATCCGCCTGATTCATCCACCCAGATCCCCAGCCGTCAAATTGGGATTGCCATCCCCAAAAATTTCCATCATCAATTTTGTGAATAAAATGATAGTTCCCAGCAGTTGATGTAATCTCATCTTCTCCCCAGTTCCAGGAATTTGTCCAGTAGTTGTTACTAAAGTTTACTATACAGTTATAAAGCTCCTCTGTATATCCCTGGAAATTGTTAAAGTTTTTGAAAGCTTCTTTTTCCGAAATTACAGTCTCTTCTGCCTTATCTAGCTACTTCTCGCAGGACGATAGACCAACACACGTCCATATAATACTACAAGCTACGATGGTTTTAATATATTGTTTCATAGAACTACCTATTAAAAAGTGATATTAGTGCCTAAATTAAATCTCTTAACTGTTGGATA
>NZ_JBEBVH010000297.1:0-4534 GCF_040392825.1 Pseudopedobacter sp. | reverse complement strand
TTTTTTCTGCGTACCATAACCTACAACTACAACTTCATTTAAAGCCTGCGGAGACTCACTTAAAACAACATCAATCGCTTTCTGATTATTATATACGATATCTTGTGTAACAAATCCCAAATAAGAAAAAACAAGAGTACTGCCTGCACTGACAGCTAAAGTAAAGTTTCCGTTAGCATCGGTCTGTGTCCCTTTACTCCCGCCTTTTACAGCGACACTTACACCTGCCAGTGGATTTCCGTCTTTATCTACAACTTTACCGCTTAGAGGAGGACTAACCTGATATACGTTTTTTTCCTTTTCTTTTGGAAGAACCACTACCGTTTTACTTTCTATAGAATAGCTAAAAGGCTGGTTTTCGAAACTTTGGTCAAGCACTTCTTTTAATGGCCTGTTTTTAACATCTATGCTAATGCTTTTTCCTTTAATCAATAAATCGTGTTTATACACAAAGTCATAGCCACTTTGCTTTTTAATTTCTTTAAACAGCTCGGTAAGGCTTATATTTTTCTTGGTTAAAGTGATGTTTTGCGCATTGGAAGCAAAAGATAGCTGCAAAAACGCAATTACTATAAAAGCACAAGTTAATTTAACCCGCATAAGTAATCTCTTTAAGTTTTGAGAAGGATATGCTATCCTGGATTTAAACAGTTGGCTTATGAGCAAAGCTGTATGCCAACCACCATTTTTTGCATAATTTTTATACATTTGTTTAGGTTTCTTTTTTAATACTTATTGTTTCGACGCATTTTGTATTTCTGTCGGGAACCAAAATCTAATCGGGGACGCGCCAACGTTCCCGTTTTCTTTTTCGGTTACCCAGTACTCATATTTTTACAGCATAACCAAAACCCTCCTTCCTTCCAGCTTAAAGTTTACGCCTTGTGTCATCGAAAGCACTTTTAGCACTTCCTGAATATCTTTGGATCGCGAAATAGAACCGCCAAATTTTATATCGCCAACATCACCTTGATAGACTACTTCTACATTGTACCAGCGACTGATTTGGCGCATGATGTTTTTCAGCTCCGCGCCTTCAAAAGCGAAGTCGCCTCTGTACCATGCCACCGCCTGTTCTGTATCTACTTTTTGAATGCTTATTTGCTGGCCTTTAATAGCTGCCTGTTCTCCCGGACGAAGTATTTCTGTCTCACTAGCCAATGATACTTTTACACTGCCTTCTAAAAGTGTTGTTCTTACCGCTGGCTCATCTTTGTAAGTATTTACATTAAACTTTGTACCCAGCACTTCTATGGTCTGATTCTCCGATACCACCTTAAAAGGCTTTGTTTTATCAGATTTTACTTCAAAATAACCCTCACCAGTTAAAGTAACCTTTCTTTCATTTGAGCTAAACTTAACCGGATATTGCAGAGATGAAGAAGAGTTCAGCCAAACTTTAGTCCCATCTGGCAACAGAACCTGATATTGCCCCCCTACCGGAGTTTCAATCGTATTATTTCCTATAATTTCCTGAGCTGCAGGAGCAACGGCATCGGTAATTTCATAAACCAGTTCTCCATTAGATTTTTTAATGACTTTTATTCCTTCCTGGGTTATGGTCATTCCACTATCCAAATCGGTAAGGTTTACTTTTCTCCCATCGGCAAGAGTGAGATATGCTTTGTTGCCTCCAGGTGTTATAGCAGCATAATTTTCAATTGCTGTATTATTTTTCAGCTGCGCTTCACTATTAAAGAAATAATAGGCAAATCCCACGATTACGATAACAGATGCTGCAGCTACTATTCTGGAGTATTTTATACCTTTATTCTGTTCAATTGGTCGCTCTTTAGCTATATTTTTCCAGATATTATCCTTTGCTGAAAGCATTTCGGCATCTGTTATATCTGCTGATTGAGATTTATCCACCATATCCAGATACCAGGACTCTACCCATTCCCTCTCTTCACTGGAACAACTTCCTTCGTTATATCTTTTTAGGATTTCCCTTGTTTGTTTTTCATCCATAAACACATAATTTGTGATCTTATATGCTTATGACAATTTGATAGAGCGGTGGTAGTAGATTTATTTTATTTTTTTAGAAGAAATAGGAAACTGCTTCTTGTTGTCTTTTTTTTGAATTGCACTAAAGCAATTTCAACAAGATGGAAAGTATCAAAAATCCTCCAAGTTTAAGACGCAATATCTTAATAGCATTACTCATTTGTTTTTTTACAGTCTTATCAGACAAATTCAATTCTTCTGCTATTTGCTTATGAGACATATTTTGAATTCTGCTCATTTCAAAAACCTGGCGCATTTTTGAGGGTAATGCGGCAACTTCCTTTTCTATTTTTTCCTTAAGCAATCGTTCTCTTAGTCTATAGTCGGTAATTGCTTCTGAGCTGGCTACAAAGTTTGCAAAAGATTCGATATAATTGTTCTTCACTTTATCGCGCTGAATCAGATTCAGAACTTTATTTCTTACAGCGGTATATAGGTAAGAACTTATCGAAAACTGAAGATCTATAGTATTTATTTTATCCCATAAATTCACAAAAACTTCCTGAACAACATCCTGAGCTAAGTCCTGGTCCTTTATTAACCGGTATGCATGTCTATACAGCAATGCCCAGTATCTATCGTAAATTTCGGCAAAAGCTATAGCATTTCCTTCTTTTATAAGATCGAATAATTCTGTATCGGTATGCTGTTTTAAACTGCTCAAGAAGAATATCGTTTAATAAATTGGCTACATTTAATACACAATATTAACAAAACAAAATTGTTGATACAAACTCTGTATAAGCCACAGCAAATATAAAATGCTTTAGAATAATGAATATTAAGAAAGTATTAATAATTAAAACGGTAAATCGTCCACTGCCAGAATTAATTGGAATATAAAGGCCCGGAATTTATACTCCGGGCCAAAACTTGTTTAAAGTCTGTTACTTTAGAATAGAACTTTCAGCCCGTTTAATGGCCAATCTTTCCTTCCAATCCATATATTTGGTATGGAAAGCCTTTTTCATATAATCATCAAACTTTCTTTGAATGGTCAAATTATACAAACTCTTTGCTTTTATAGCCCACGACTTATCCCAGGCCCGCAAAGAAATGGAAAACGCACCATCTAAATACTTCATCCAATGCCACATTCCGGTAGGCATAAAAAGTGTTTCCCCATGTTCCAGAATAGTCTCTTGTCCTTCTATCCCATTCAATGCAGGAAACTTCTCATAATCCGGATTAGAAATATCGTAATCTTCCAATGCATAAGTTGCAAACGGAATCTTATACAACCTAGTACTCCATTTATAATCGAAAAGTATGATATGTTTTTTGCCGTGAAAATGCGTATGAAAAATATGTGCTAAATCTATATCATAATGTAGGAAAGTAATAGATCCGGCCCCTCCAAAAAACATATTTGGATACTTGTCTAAGAAACCGCCCATTAAATCTTTAGGCGAGCGATAATCTTCCAGCAATCCGGGAGCATGCTTAATAGGATCAAACAAAAAAATCCTTAAATCGGTTGGTTCTCTCCTGATCAGATCAATATAATCACCAAATTTCATTTCAGCCGCCGAAGCATTAATTGGTTTAGAGGGATCGGCCTTAGCACTATCATATAATGGCACAATCTTATCGCCAACAGTTTCTTTCAAATATTCAAAAGTCCATTTTTCTAAGGCTGGCCAGGTCTTGGTCATATTTTTAATAACCAAAGGCTTTCGGGGAATCAGATAGTTTTTGATAAAGTCATCTTTGCTGATATCCTCTACTTTTTCTATTTGCGTCAATATTAAGCCCATGTTAATTTAATTTTAACAATACAAATGTTATTGTTTTTGAACATTTCATGGGAAATATTGTTTTTTCTTGATATAAATCTGACAGTCCTAAAACAAAAAAGGCCCTTTAAAGGCCTCTTCCGCTTCATTTTCCACTTTTTATTTAATCAGGCTGTTAATTACTGCTTTTGTAGCTACCGAGGTAGCCGTGTTGCTTGCGGTTGTACCCAAAGAACTTAAGAAAGAACTGTATTTACTAGCTCCCAACGAAGTTTTAATGGCCGACAAAGCTGTAGTTTTTGCACTGGTCAATTGTGAAGCACCTTTTGCGGTATTTGCAATGGTCTTTAAAGTATTATACTTGGTAACATAATTTGTTAAAGCTGTAGTAACGGCTTTTGTTTGCGGGCCTGTTAAATTTAATGCATTTAAGGTAGACGTAATCTCTGTTACCGTAGTGGCAACATTATTCAACCCCATAACAGAAACTGAAACTGAATTTTTTCCAGCAGGAAGTGTGTTAGCGAATGTTTTAGCGCTAACTGTTGTTAACGCTAAAACAGCTCCTATAAAAATCTTTTTCATCTTTTGAATATAATATCAGAAATGGTTGTTTACGTTAATTTCTTATTTCAAACTAACAATACAATATTAGTATTTTGATTTTTACGAAGAAATACTCCGGGAAAATTTAACAATATATAACACGAAATCGTATAATAGCAAGAATAGCTTACTTTATATTTTGTTTTTTTTAAATTTTATTTAGAGATAATTCAGTGGACTCA
>NZ_JBEBVH010000296.1:0-4547 GCF_040392825.1 Pseudopedobacter sp. | reverse complement strand
AGACGGCAAAAAAATAGAATTACCAGCAGTGATGATGAGTACGGAGAATGAGTAAGAGGAAATCAATATTTGCGTCATTCTGACCGTAGGGAAGAATCCCACATGCAGAGAAATATTTCTCTTATGAAGTAAAGTAAAATTTCATTAGCTTCAAAAATGGAAAGAGGCGGATGCGTGTACATTATGACCAATAAGTACAGAACAGCTTTATATATTGGTATGACATCTGATCTCCCGGGACGAATCTGGGAACATAAAAATAACCATTATCCAGCAAGTTTTACTACCCGGTATAAACTATACTATTGCGTATATTATGAGTCTTTTTTTAGTATTCAGGAAGCAATTTTGCGTGAGAAAGAATTAAAGGGATGGTTAAGAAAGAAAAAAGATATGTTGATAACATCAAGTAATCCCAATTGGCTGGACTTATGGGACGAAATTAAGGAATGGTAACTATGTGAATATTTGCGTCATTCTGATCCCGTTTTGAACGCGATCATAATCCCATATGTAAATCAAGAAAATAGCTATAGCTCTCTAATACGTGGGATGTTTCGCTATGGCTCAACATGAAGGGCTTTCGGTACAATGTTAATTAGTACAGAAGTTAAGGGAAGCGATACTAGAAATGAATATTTGCGTCATTCTGATCGTAGAGAAGAATCCCACATGCAGAGTAAGCGATAGCATTAGTTTTGGTATAATGGGATGCCAGCCTGCGGCAGGCAGGTTTCGTTGTTCCTCAATATGAAGGGCTTTAGCAACTGTTTATCCTTCACCTGGTGTCAGTGCGAAGATTTCTGAAGAAAACCTGACACCCACCAATACCAGACAGAGAAGTTCATGATCGACCCTGAAAAAACACTTTCTATTTCGTACTTTTACCGAATAAAATAGTGTAATGCCGCCTACTACCAAAGTCACGACAGCCAGAAAGAAGAAAACCACTACAACATCAACAAGAAAGCCACGGACAAGAAAACCCAAGAAGAAAAGTTTTACAGAAAGGTATAAATATAAGATTGTAATAGTCATTATAGTCCTATTGCTGTTTTCGCCTTTTTATTACGGAAAAATTATCCGCACAACGGTTTCAACCGGAAGGTGGATTAAAGACTTGTTCATTTTCAACGAATATCCGCATTACGAAAAACTCAATGTAAAAGTACCGCGAAGGTATTATGTACATGGAATAGACGTTTCCTCTTACCAGCAGAAAATAAAATGGAGTCTGGTAGATTCTATGAATGACGATGGTGTGAAAATCAGTTTTGCATTTATCAAAGCCACAGAAGGCGTCACCCTGGTAGACCCATATTTTCAGCGGAATTGGCGAGAGAGCAAAGACAATAATATCATCAGAGGAGCTTACCACTATTTTAAACCCAGAAAATCTGGTTTATGGCAGGCTAGGTTTTTTATGCAGACTGCAAAATTCGAACAGGGAGATTTACCTCCGGTTTTAGATATAGAAGAAATTGGAAATCTGTCTAAAGCAGAATTACAGCAAAATGTACAGGCCTTTTTAGACGAAGTGGAACGAAAAGTGCGGGTAAAACCTATAATATATACAGGTTATAAGTTCTATGTAGATTACCTGAAAGGGAAATTTGACGATTATCCGCTTTGGGTAGCTCATTATTATCAGCCAAAATTGAAACTGGAAAACACAGAATGGAAGTTTTGGCAGCATTCTGATAAATCTACTATAGATGGTATAAAAGGGAAAACAGACTTGAATGTTTTTAATGGAGATGAAGAGGATTTAAGTGCTTTGCTTATCCAGCATCATCTTTATTAATGAAACGTGATATATAACAAGGTGTTTAATTCATAAAAACAACACAAAATGGCAAACAGATTAGCTAAAGAATCGTCTCCGTATTTATTGCAACATGCCAATAATCCGGTAGATTGGTATCCCTGGGGAAAAGAAGCGCTGGAAAAGGCGAAAACAGAAAATAAGCTGATTTTGGTTAGTGTGGGCTATTCAGCATGTCACTGGTGTCATGTGATGGAACATGAAAGTTTCGAAGATGCAGAAGTGGCGCAAATGATGAATGAACACTTTGTCTGTATTAAGGTAGACCGGGAAGAAAGACCAGATATCGACCAGATCTATATGAATGCGGTTCAGTTGATGACAGGGAGAGGCGGCTGGCCGCTCAACTGTTTCTGTTTGCCAGATCAGCGACCAATCTACGGAGGAACGTATTTTCAGAAAGAAGATTGGAAGAACATCCTGTTGAATCTGGCTGGTTTTTATGAAAACAAGCCAGAGGAAGCCCAAGAATATGCATTGCGTTTAATGGATGGTATCAATCAGTCCGAGCGGATATCTTTTATATCCGAAGCCCGGGAATATACAGAAGAGCATATAGATAACATTATAAAGCCATGGAAAATGCATTTCGATTTCTCGGAAGGCGGACAAAACCGGGCTCCAAAATTTCCGATGCCGGATAACTGGGCGTTTTTAATGAAAGTAGCTTATCTAGCGAAAGATGAGGCGGCTTATGTGATCACCCGTCTGACTTTAGATAAGATGGCAGCCGGTGGAATTTACGACCAGCTCGGTGGTGGCTTTGCCCGTTATTCGGTAGATCATAAGTGGCATATTCCTCATTTCGAAAAAATGCTTTACGACAATGGTCAGCTCATGTCCCTTTATGCAGATGCGTACAGATATTATGGAAACGAGCGTTATAAAGAGATCGTTTACGAAACTTACGATTGGCTGAAGCGTGAAATGACATCGCCGGAATATGGTTTTTACTCGGCTTTAGATGCCGATAGTGAGGGAGTAGAAGGTAAATTTTATACCTGGGATAAGGAAGAAATAGAGTCGGTTCTGGGAAGCGAAAACGCGGCTATCTTCAATACTTATTACGAAATTAGCGAAGAAGGAAACTGGGAAGAAGAAGCAGTAAATCATCTTTGGGTCAGAAAAGAAAAGCAGTTTGTAGCCGAAGAGTTCAATATTTCCGTAGCGCAATTAGACGAAATTATTCGGCACTCAAAAACTGTGCTGCTCGAATACCGGAATAAAAGAATACATCCGGGCTTGGATGACAAGATACTGACTTCCTGGAATGCGCTGATGCTCAAGGGCCTTTGCGATGCTTATAAGGCTTTTTCAGATGAGCAGTTTTTAACCCTGGCGCTCAATAATGCCAATTTCTTATTAGAAAAGGTGTATACCCAAGAGGGAAGGCTTTACCGCAATTATAAACAAGGTAAAGCGACTATCGAAGCTTTTCTAGATGACTATGCTTTATTTACGCAGGCTTTTATTGCTCTATATGAAGTAACTTTTGACGAAGTATGGCTGACGAGGGCGAGAGTATTGGCAGATTATGTTATCCATCATTTTTCGGATACTGGATCCGGGATGTTTTTTTATACGTCAGATACTAGCGAAGCGCTGGTAGCCAGAAAATACGAAATCATGGATAATGTCATTCCGTCTTCTAATTCGGTTATGGCATGGAATTTAAAGAAACTAAGTATGTTATTCGATAATGAGGAATATGCAAACATATATAAAGGTATGTTGCGGACAGTAGAGCCACAAATGGCATCTTACGGTTCGGCATATTCAAATTGGGCTTCATTATTGTTAGAAGAAGTATACGGAACTTACGAAGTTGCAATAACTGGCAATCTGGCAGAACATCAGCGTCGGGAATTCGAAAAAAGTTATATTCCCAATAAGATAATTTTGGGTGGTAAGTCTGGAACATTACCTTTGTTGGAAGATAAGTTTATTGGAGATACCTGGATTTTTGTTTGTGAAAATAAGACCTGTCAGTTACCAGTAAGATCTGCTGAAGAAGCAATTAAACAAATATTAAAATAGAAGCTATAGAAAGCTTCACAAAAAGTAAAGAATGAAAATAGACAACAAACAAGTAGTATCGGTAACTTATGATTTATATATTACTGAAGAAGGTGAGAAAAAACACGTAGAAAGCGCGACTACCGAAAGACCACTGGTGTTTTTGTATGGTGTAGGAATGATGCTTCCTAAATTCGAAGAAAATTTAAAAGGACTTTCTATTGGTGATAACTATGCTTTCTCTTTAGCTGCGGGTGATGCTTACGGTGAATATGACGAAGCTGCGGTAGTTAGTCTGCCTAAAGATATGTTTACAAATCAGGGAGGTTTGCCAGAAATTGGCGCTGTTCTTCCTTTGCAGGATAATCAGGGAAATCAATTTCAGGGCAGAGTAGTTTCTATTGCAGAAGATGCTGTATTAGTAGACTTAAACCACCCAATGGCCGGACATGAATTACATTTCAACGGAACTATTCAGGATGTAAGACCAGCAACTCAGGAAGAGTTAGATCATGGTCACGTTCATGGAGAAGGTGGTCATCATCACTAATAGTTGGTAAACTTATACCAAACCAAACAGGGTTTATTTCTTAGGAAATAGACCCTGTTTGGTTTTTGGGGGCTGTCTAAATCAAACATTATCGTTATTTCGAGGCAACGAAGCCTGCCTGACGGCAGTCAGGCAATCTCAATAGTAGGCGATTTA
>NZ_JBEBVH010000295.1:0-4563 GCF_040392825.1 Pseudopedobacter sp. | reverse complement strand
TAATGCAATAAATATAGACATGGTAAAACCAATGCCTCCTAAAATACCAAGCGCATAAATTTGTTTCCATGTAGTTCCGCCGGGTAAAGCACATATTTTTAATTTAACAGCAAGATAGGAGAGTATGGTTATCCCGATAGGCTTTCCAAGGAATAAACCAAGTATAATACCCAGACTTAATCCTCCAAAAATGCCGTCCAACATAACAGGTTCAAATTTAATGTTGGTATTGGCAAAAGCAAATAAAGGCATAATCAGAAAGTTTACAGGTTTAGCCAGTAAATGTTCTAAACGCTCCAAAGGAGATTCTACCGCTGTAGGAGTAGTTGGCAAAAAGAATGCTGTTATTACTCCGGCTATGGTAGCATGCACACCAAAAGAGTGTACAAAATACCAGAGAAAGACTCCTGGTATAAGATAAAGATAGATTTGTTTTACGTTAAAGTAGTTCAGAATAGCTAAAATAGCTATTAACACCCCTATATAGGGAAGGTAGTTTGTGTGTAGCTCCGAAGTGTAAAATACTGCAACAACAATAATGGCTCCCAAATCATCTACTATAGCCAGAGCTGTTAAGAAAACTTTTAAGGCTAATGGCACTCTATTTCCTAAGACAGACAATATTGCTATGGCAAATGCAATATCGGTGGCCATAGGGACTCCCCAGCCATGAGCAGTAGCTGTTTGGATATTGAATATGCTATAAATAGCTGCCGGAACCAACATGCCCCCAATGGCAGCAAAAATAGGAAGTAAAGCTTTTTTTGTAGAAGAAAGCTCACCTTCAATTAATTCTCTTTTTATTTCTAATCCTACCAATAAGAAGAATATGGCCATCAAGCCGTCGTTTATCCAAAGAAGAACAGAATATTTCAGGTGTACATTATCCGAGTGATAACCAATTTCTGTTGCCAAAAGATTTTCCAGATAACTACCCCAACCCGAATTTGCAATAATTAGTGATAGGATAACACAACATATAAGTATAATTCCCCCGGCAGATTGAGATTTTAGAAAGTTTTTGAAAGCTTCCAGATTAATTAATTTCGGCATCCCGCAAGATACTAAATTTTCTTTTTTTAAAGATATTGTTCCAGATCGCCCAGTCCCTGACGAATAATTTCGAAATCACCATCAGTGCAGTTTACCACCGTAGAAGCAACGTTATTTCCGTATCCGCCGTCAATTACTATATCTACCAGATCTTTGTATTTTTCATGAATCAGTTCCGGGTCTGTTGAATATTCAATAAGTTCATCATCGTCTCTTATAGAGGTAGAAAGTATAGGATTACCCAACGCCTTTACTATTTCTCTGGCTATATTGTTGTCTGGAACCCTAATACCAACAGTTTTCTTTTTACTGGCAAGTAATTTGGGTACATTGCTGTTTGCTTCAAATATAAAAGTAAACGGACCAGGTAAAGCTTTTTTTAATAACCTGAAAGTAGATGTGTCCATGGGTTTAACATACTGCGAGATATGGCTTAAATCATGGCAAATAAAAGAAAAATTGGCTTTTTCGGCCTTAATCCCCTTTAATTGTGCAATTTTCTCAATGGCTTTTTGATTGGTAATATCGCACCCCATTCCATAAATCGTATCTGTAGGATAGATAATAATTCCACCTTTTTTTAATACATCAACAACTTGCAGTATCTGTTTCTCATTTGGATTTTCTTCATATATACGCAACAACATAGTACCTGATTTAAATTAAAGAAAAAATATTATGAGCTTTTTTGACGAAATCTTTGCTAAACTACGTATTTTCTAATAACTATAGAAACTTCTAATAGTTTGTATACAGGTCGAAATAATTTTTGGCACAGTATTAGTTAGAAGTCAAATGTAACAAATTTGGTAACTAAAACTGATAAAATTATGAAAAACATATTGTCACAATCAGAACAGGAATTAATTAACAAATTTGATAGCGAATTGTTAGGATTGCTTAGGGCAGACTTGAAGCAGTACAGAGAAAAGAGGCAAACTAATTTAATAGATTTCACTACTCGTAGATACGATTTGGAATTGCTATCTATTCTCAAACAAGAAATATCAGCGTTTCGTAGCCTGGGTAACGCTACGCTTGCAAAAGTTGTATAGTCGGAATTTTTATATTTTTCTGCATAAATGAAAAGGAGAGAACATTATGATTATTCTCTCCTTTTTATCGGTAAATAGTTGAATTTTAAAACTCTGCGTTTTTAGGATATCTTGGAAAAGGAATAACATCTCTGATGTTCGTCATTCCCGTAACAAAAACAACAAGTCTTTCGAAACCTAATCCAAATCCCGCATGTGGGGCAGTACCAAATCTGCGGGTATCCAGATACCAGTAAAGTTCATCTTTAGGAATACCAATTTCATCCATCCTTGCTTCTAGTCTTTCCAGTCTTTCTTCGCGTTGGGAGCCTCCCACAATTTCTCCAATTCCAGGGAAAAGTATATCCATAGCAGAAACTGTTTGTTTACCTTCAGCACAGTTATCATCCTGTCTCATATAAAACGATTTAATTTCTGCAGGATAGTTAGTCAGAATCACCGGCTTTTTGAAGTGTTTCTCTACCAGATAACGCTCGTGTTCACTTTGTAAATCTGCACCCCACTCATCAATTAGATAATTGAATTGTTTCTTCTGATTAGGTTTAGATCTTTTTAAGATTTCTATAGCTTCTGTATAAGTTATTCTTTCAAAATCGTTATCCAGACAGAAATTAAGTTTTTCAATTAAAGAAAGCTCACTTCTGTCTTTCTGTGCTTTATTTTTTTCCTCGTCCAGTAGCCTGCTGTTCAGTAGTTCAATTTCTTCAGCACAATTGTCAAGAGCATATTTAATTACATACTTTAACATATCTTCAGCCAAATTCATATTATCTTCCAGATCAGCAAAAGCAACCTCAGGCTCAATCATCCAAAATTCGGCAAGATGCCTTGTTGTATTTGAATTTTCGGCTCTGAAAGTTGGTCCAAACGTATATATTTCACCTAATGCCATGGCACCAAGTTCCCCTTCAAGCTGCCCGGACACCGTCAGATTTGTTGACTTTCCAAAGAAATCTTCTTTAAAATTGATATTTCCGGCTTCGTCTCTTGGAGGGTTTCCAAGTTCAAGAGTCGTTACTCTAAACATTTCTCCGGCACCCTCGGCGTCAGAAGCTGTAATAATAGGAGTATGTAAATAGGTAAAACCTCTTTCGTTAAAAAATTGGTGTATAGCAAAAGCCAATGCATGTCTTACCTTAAAAACAGCATTGAATGTTGTTGTTCTAAAACGTAAATGCGCTTTTTCGCGTAAGAACTCTAAACTATGTTTTTTAGGTTGTAAAGGATACTTTTCGGCATCACTCTCACCTAAAATCTCCACTGTTTTAGCTTTTACCTCTACTGTCTGGCCTTTTCCAACAGATTCCACAAGCGTCCCTATAGCCTTAACAGCAGCTCCGGTACTTATTTTTTTTAAAATATCACCCGATGTATTTTCAAAATCAACAACAACTTGAAGATTAGATAATGAGGAACCGTCATTTAATGCAATGAACTGATTATTTCTGAATGTTTTTACCCATCCCATCACAATAACCTCTTTTCCAAATTCTGTCGACTTCAGTAAGTCCTTAATCTTGTTTCTTTTAATCATAATAACAATCGGAGTATTTAATTGATGCCAAAAATACAAACCTTTCTGCTAATTATAGTAATTATCATAAAATAAGCTATTTCATATTTTTAATTTTGAATTCACAAAATCGTTCCTTTTAAAAAAAATGAAAACAGCATGTTTTTGTAACTGTTTAGGATGAATAATATTTAGTTTTGTCCTATGTCTGTATTTCGTTTTAAGGAGTTTGTGGTAAGTCAGGAAAACTGTCCGATGAAGATTAATACCGATGGTGTACTTTTAGGGGCATTAGCTGACGTTGGTGAAGCAAAAAAGATCTGTGACGTAGGAACCGGAACAGGTGTAATCGCATTAATGCTGGCCCAAAGAAATAAACAGGCAATAATAGATGCATTGGATATTGATTATAGAGCTGTTGATACCGCAACCCAAAATTTTGAGAATTCTTTATTTCATTCCCGTCTGAAATGTCACCACCATTCCTTTGTGGAATTCTTTGAAATGCACCCTTTAAAATCTTATGACCTGATTGTCAGCAATCCACCGTTCTTTTTAAATGCACTGAAGGCAAGTTCCGAGCAGAAAAACCTGGCAAGACATACAGATCTGAATTTTTTTATTGAATTATTGCGGGTAGCGAGCACACATCTTAAACCGGATGGGGCATTACAGATCATTATTCCTTTAGATGTTTCTTTAACTGTGCAGAGATTGGCAGCAGGTTATCACCTGTCTGTATCAGAAGTCATCCATATAAAATCTTTTTCAGATAAGGATGCTTTCAGACATATTATTAAATTCTCCAGGGAAGAAATTCCCAGTTTTACCGAGCAGGAATTTGTTATTTACGCACAGGAAAAAGAACACTCTTTGCAATACAGGACCGCATTAAAAGACTTTTTTACTATTTTTTGAGTTAGATAAGATATTCTGAGATAT
>NZ_JBEBVH010000294.1:0-4596 GCF_040392825.1 Pseudopedobacter sp. | reverse complement strand
AGCTTGCGCCCTTAATACCCGGGCTTCAGCTTTTAATAATTTTTTGGTTGCTTCGCTGGCATTAAGCTGGTCTATATTTTCAATAACTTCGTTTGCGTCTCTTATACAGCGATAATTAGGCGCCCATACATCCGCCTGGAAAGTTAAGACTCCCGGATCCCAGGTAAAATTCATTAAATGAATCAACTGCCCGTTTTCCGCTCCTGCAGAATTAAGCGCCATATCTGTACACACTTCTGAATTGTTGATGACAAATCTTGAGTTTTGTTGTGTCTGTTGGTGTGCATAAGCCGAAAAAAGTAATGACTTGATACCTTTCTCTGAGGTAAGTACGTTTCCCGGAGCAAATTCAGAATTTGGTGTTACATCCAATAGTTTTTCGCATGAGCTAAAACTCACTGTTATTGCTAAAAGGCCTATATATTTATATATCTTTTTCATTTGATTTCTTTTTGAATTAGAACTGAATATTTACCCCGGCAGTAAATGTTCTGGTTAACGGGTAAGAGTTATAGTCTACCCTTAAAACATTATCTCCAATCGCATTTACAGCGGGATCTACTCCTGAATATTTAGTGAAGGTGTGCAGATTTTGTCCATTAATAAACACCGATGCGTTGTTAATAAACTTATTTTTAGACAAAGGCAGTTTGTAAGCTAACCTTACAGACTGTAATCTCAAATAAGAAGCATCTTCGACTGTTTTATTGGTAACATTGCGGCTTCCCTGCGGATCACCAGGTATAAAAGAAGGATACTCGTTTGTTGGATTTGTTGAAGTCCATCTGTTGAGATAAAGATCAGCAAGTTTATTTCTCCTGAAATCTACCGGGTAATAAGAATCAACCAGGCTACTATTTAGCATTTTAGCACCATATGAGCCTTCAATAAACACCGCCAGCGAGAGATTTTTATAGCTTACAGAAGTATTGAAACCATAGTAAAAATCGGGAAGTGAACTACCTAAAACTACTCGGTCATTAGTATTAATAAGATTATTATTATCCAGATCCCTGTATTTTAAATCACCAGGTCTAACTCCCGCTTGTGCTTTAGAAAAATCATCTCCAACCTGCCAAACACCATCAACAATATATCCATAAAAAGAACCGATTGATTCTCCTGGTCTTAAAATACTATACTGGCCTATATTACCAGGTCCGTCTCCAATAAATTCGTCTACACTGCCTAAACTAAGTACTTTGTTTTTTAGTGTAGTGATATTGAAACCGGCATCCCATTTAAAATCTTCACCATCTAAAAGCACTCCGTTTAATGCCATCTCTATACCTGTATTCCTCATACTGCCTACATTTTCTGTTCTTGCAGCAAAACCTGTACTTAATGGCTGAGGGACACTATAGAGCAAATTATATGTTCTTCTATTATAATAATCTATACTACCCGTAATTCTGGATCGCCATATTCCGAAATCTAAACCAATATCTGCCTGTTGTGCCGATTCCCACTGTAATGCAGGATTTGGACTACGTGTTGGGGCCAATGTACTTACCCTCTGCCCATTAAACACCGCATCTCTTCCTCCGGAATATGTAGAAAAATACAAATAATTTATATTCGGTTGGTTTCCTATTGCGCCGTAACTTGCCCGTAATTTAAGGTCATCTATTACAGAAATATTTTTAAAAAAATCTTCCTGTTTAATTTTCCAGGCTACAGCTACCGATGGAAAGTATCCAAATCTATTTTCTGGTCCAAATCTGGAGGAAGCATCTACTCTGATAGAGGCAGTAAACAAATACTTGTTCATCAACGAATAGTTGATTCTCCCCAAGTGGGAAAACATAATATATTCTTGTGCACCATTTCCCACTCCGTTTAATGTCGCATCTCCAGAGGCCAATGCATAATACGTTAAGTCCGGAAGTGCAAAAGACCTTGCATTTGCAATTAAAGTACTTGATGTGAAACGTTCGTAAGTTGAGCCCGCAACAGCATTGATACTGTGTATTCCAAAAGTTTTATTATAGTTTAAAGTCCCTTCTATTAAATAAGACCCTCTTTTACCATCTCTCACATCAGCATAACCGCCATAAGACGCACCCGTCAGGGTAGAAGGATCTATCCAAAAAGATCTTTTCGAATTGTTTAAATCTGCCCCTATCCTAACTTTAGCAGATAAAGACGGAATAAAGAAATATTCCGCATACATATTTCCGAACGTCCGGTAGGTATCACCTATCGAATACTGTCCATTAATTACAGCCAGGGGATTATCCATCGGAGCCATTAACGGCGAACGATAAAATGACATATCTGAATCATAAGCCGGAGATGTCGGATCGTAATTCTGAGCCATATAGAGCGCACTCGCATTATCATTAATACCAGTTACTTTGGCATTATACCTGTCTCTAATGTAAGCTGTGGATAAACTAAAGCCTATATTATATTTTGACGGCACGCTGGTTTCCAAATTTATAGAAGCGTTATATCTGGTTGTTCCCGAATTCAACATTACACCATCCTGATCGAAATAACCTGCAGATATGTAATATTTGGTATTACTTGCCCCGCCACTTAAAGAAACATCGTGTGACTGAATTGCAGCATTTTTCAATAACAGTTTTTGCCAATCTGTATTATAATTTGTTCCGGTAACCGGCTGATATATTCCGGTATTTAAATTACCTTCGGCTATAATACCATTTAAAGCCAACGCATATTCATCGCCCGTCATAAAACGTTGTGTATTGGCTACCTGTTGTTCTCCAAAAGTCACATTATAATTAACCGTTAATTTTCCTTCCTTACCTCGCTTAGTGGTAATTAAGACAACGCCATTCGCTCCGCGAGCACCATAAATTGCTGTTGAAGAAGCATCTTTCAAAATTTCTATAGAAGCTATATCAGATGGATTTAATGAGTTTAATGGATTCCTGTTATTAGGATTATTAGTTGCTCCACCTACTCCTGCCGCACCAATTGCTGCCGCATCATTAACTGGCATACCGTCAATTACATATAAGGGAGCATTATTTCCTGTAATAGAAGTTATACCTCTTACCTGTAGGCTCATTGCCGCACCGGGCTCACCGCTTTTTTGGTAAATCTGTACTCCGGGAACCCTACCCTGCAATGCCTGTTGCATATTAATATTTGTTCCTTGCGTTAAATCATCCGCTTTTATAGACGCTACAGCTCCGGTTAAATCACTTTTTCGTACAGTACCATATCCAATAACAACAATTTCATTTAATGCTGTATTTTCCGGTTCCAGAACAACCGCTATATTCTCTCTTCCGTTAACATGCTCTTCTTTATCTGAATATCCCAGGTATTTAAAAATTAAAACAGCGTTCGAAGAGCTAACATTAATTGAAAATCTGCCATTTACATCAGTCATAGTACCTGCAGTAGTTCCTTTTACCGAAACACTTACTCCCGTAAGTACTTCTCCATCACTCCCTGAAACAGTCCCCTTCACTTTAATCTGCTGAGCATACAATTGCCCGAATGCAGACAGTAGCAATGCAACCCATAAGTATTTCAAATTACTTATGGATAATCTTTTTTTAATTTGATTCATATCGTTTAAAATTTATAATTGGATGATTTTAGTTACATGGGTTTTCGTCGTTCACAATTTTTACAAACTGATCATAATAGCTATAAGACTTTTGGCTTCTTCCATTCAATAATTCAACTGAACGGTTCATAAACAAACCATTTAATACCCATGGATCTGTATTGACAGTAAAATCTGTATTAACTGGATATGATTGCCTTAAAGCATAGAATGTAAGGAATACATTTCCGGCAGATTTAAAGAGGTTATATGCATTACATAAATAGTCTCTACGATTATATAGATAGGGCGAATTTTCCCAGAAAGCATACCACTCTTCTGCCGGGCGTGGGTTCTTCAACGCATAGTCTATATATTGATAGTTCTTTATAATACCTGCAGGAGGTGGAAAAATCCTATCTGTTGTGCTTTCATTTGCCTTAGCCAAAAATGCCGGAGATAAATTGCCGTTATTGTTATTTCTCCAATGACGCATCAGCGAAAACTCTGTAACAAGTACCTTTTGGTCTTCTCTAATTTTTCCCCTGACAAAATTAAGTGCCGCTGTTATCTCTTCAATCGCCGAGTGGTGGATGTGGATATCAACGCCATTGATGTAATCGGTAGACTTGATAAAAGCCAACATGTTATTATGACCAGCATCGTTTTGGTTAGTTGTACCAAAAAGCTCTACCATCGCGCCCAGAAAAATCGGTTTTTGAATATTATTTAGCTTAAAGTAGTTGTTGGTGCGTTCACAAGCCACTTTGTAAAAACTATTAAGCGGTTCATTCCAGTCAGATTGTTCTGCCTCTATAAAAGGCTCGTTTCCTACAATCAGAACATCCGTATAAGGCATCACCTTTGCCAACAGGGTAGGTATAAAATTGAGATAATTGTTCCAATCCGTGCTGTTTACCGCTGGAAATCCGTGCTTTTTAAAATTAAACTTCAGGCTTAAAACAGTATTATAACCTTTCGACTTCAATTGATTGAATGCAGCAACTTTAGCATCCGAATTTAATGTTCCCGCTTTGTAAATGTCTAATACTTCTATAAAGCACCTT
>NZ_JBEBVH010000293.1:0-4607 GCF_040392825.1 Pseudopedobacter sp. | reverse complement strand
GATTTATAACTGTAATGGGTATACTTATCCTACTTTTAACCTAACAAAAATATAATGAATCTATTACTCAAAATAGCTTTAGGTTTAATAGGTATAAGTGCAATAATGTTTGTTCTTGCCGCTTCACTCTTTACATATTCTGGTGAAAGTCTTCATCCTATTATATCAACTAGGGGGATGTACTCCTTTATGCTATGGCTACCGGTTTTTCTATTTGGAGGTTTGCTTTTGATAATAGTTGGGATAGCGAAATTGGCAACCAATTCATAAAGTGTCAAGTCATCGTCTTTCTTGCAATTTAAAGTCGAAGAACTTCCCCCACCTTTGATTTAACAAAAGCACAACATTATGTTTATTTTTTTGTTCCATATTTAAGGGTTGACTTAACACTAAAGAGATGGAAAAGATTATGGAATATTGGCTCTTTGGATTATTTATCATCTGTTTATTCTTTATTTTCATCTGGATAAGCAGGAAAAACAGACGGGATAAAGAGGAGTTGCAGGATAAAATTATCCAATCGGAATTAAAACCGGAAAAGAAAGACGAGAATAATAATGATAGTGATTCATTATAATGCTCCATTTTAAGCGGAATACTTTATGCAGCTTCAGACATATGATACTACGCCTGAAGCCTGAAAAGTTTATGATTTAAAATTCTGCTTATAACATTTCGCAGATTGCAGCCGGCGAATAGTTTACAGATTTCAGCGTTTTATGATCGCCTTTTCTATATACCAGGAATAAACCATCTTCTTCTTTGTAATAAGCTTCTGTTCCATCCTTTTGATTGTAATGAGCGATGGTAGACTCTGCCTCTTCAACAGTTTTACAAGCTTTGCTCATGTTACTTCTGTGAACTTCGTTAAATAAGTCTTTAAACTTCTCTGCCAAACCAAATTCGAGAATAGCGCCCGAGAGTACATATTGCAAATCACAAAAAGCATCTGCTACTTCCACCATATCATTATTGGCAATTGCTTCCTGAAGTTCCTTTAATTCTTCTGCGATTAATGAAATCCTCAATTCGCATCTTTCTTTAGATGGAATTATCGGAGCTGCTTCTATAGGGTGTTTAAATGTTGTATGAAATTCTGCCACACTTTCCAATGGCTTAGGATCCTGAATCATTGTAATTTTGAATTTTATGAAAGGACAAATGTAAGTAAAAGTAATAAGTCCGGAGACCGAAGACCGAAGCTAAAATACAAGAAACAAGAAACAAATAAGTAAAGTATCAAGACTAACAACTAAAGACTAACCAACTAACAATTAGAAATTACTATACTTGCATTCAAATTTAGACTTTATGATGGATTGGAAATATTTAATCTCTAATAAAAGATTTGGACAAGAGGATAGAGCGGTTTACACAGACAGAGCGAGATCCGATTTTCAGAAAGATTATGACCGGATTATCTTTTCATCTCCATTCAGGCGACTTCAAAATAAAACTCAGGTTTTCCCTTTGCCGGGAAGTGTTTTTGTCCACAACAGACTAACACACAGTCTGGAAGTTGCCAGCGTTAGCCGTTCTATGGGAACAATATTTCATAATCTGGTTCAGGATGAAACCCCTGATCTGCTGCATGAAGTTCCTTTAATTAGCGAAGTTGGCAATATTGTGGCCGCCGCCGCTCTGGCACATGACCTGGGTAATCCGGCATTCGGACATTCAGGCGAAGCAGCTATTTCCAGGTATTTCACCGATGGCGACGGAAAAAAATATCAAAACCAGGTTTCTGAAGCTCAGTGGAAAGATTTGATACATTTTGAAGGAAATGCTAACGCTATTAGAATTTTAACCCATCCTTTTAATGGAAAAGGAAACGACTCTTATGCATTGACTTATTCTACTTTGGCTACAATTGCTAAATATCCCTGTGCTTCTATTGCAGGAAAGAATAAGCTGTTTATTAACAGAAAGAAATACGGCTTTTTTCAATCGGAACAGAAAAGCTTTAAAAGAATAGCAGAAGAGCTGCAATTGCTAAAAGTTCAGGATGAACCGGTTATTTATCACCGGCATCCTTTGGTTTATCTTCTAGAAGCTGCCGATGATATCTGTTACAGCATTATTGACCTGGAAGATGCCCACCGTTTAAAGATTCTTTCTTATGACGAGGTAAAGCGTTATTTGCTTCCACTAGCCAACAGTAATTCTACAGAAGCCCGTTTGGAAACCGATTATGATGATAATGATGCTAAAGTTGGTCTGTTAAGGGCAAAAGCTATCAATACTTTGATTATGAACTGTACCCGAATATTTTTCGATAACCAAGAGCAGATATTAAACGGAACATTCAATCAGAGCTTAACGGAATCGCTTTCTTCTCCGCTTAAAGAAGCATGGAAAGCTATAGAAGATATTTCGGTCGAAAAAATATACAACTACTCTTCGGTTATAGAAAAGGAAGTTGCAGGATATAAAGTAATGGCGGGTTTGTTAGAAGAGTTTGTGCCGGCATTGATTCATAATGACACACATTACTATAAAAAATTAGTAAAACTGATTCCTAAACAATTCCTGACAGACAAGACAGATACTTATTCTAAAATTCAGTCTGTGCTTGATTTTGTGTCCGGAATGACGGATTTATATGCTGTAGAATTGTATGGAAAAATAAAAGGGCTGTCTTTCCCTGCGATAAGGTAAGACAACCCTTTCTATATATACTTCGGTTAGTAGATAATAAAATCTTATTGACTAAATATATTTTTAGCTGTAATCTCTCAGGGTATTAATAAATAAATTTCGTAGCTGTTGCTTTATGATCAATTTTAGTACGCAATATATAAATACCGCTTTTTGCTTTTAAAGAGAGAACCAGTGTATTCACTCCTTTTTCCAATTTAAAATCTTCTTTATATACTACCCTGCCATCTATACCGGCAACTTCGAGAGGCACCAGGCCATTATAAGATGAATTTAAGGTAACTTTTAATAGTTGCTGCTCTTTTAATACCTGCACTGTTAACGGTTTCACTATTTCAGCAGAAAATTTTTGAACGGCAATTGGCGAATAAATAAAGCCTCCATCAAAATCCACCTGTTTAATTCTGTAATAGTTAGGTCCCAATGCAGGATTTAAATCCAGAAAAGAATAGGTTTGTTGTAAATCTGAATTTCTCCCGCCTTCAACCCTTCCTATTTTATAGAAATCGCTGCTATTCGCTGATCTTTGTACTTCGAAATAATCATTATTCTTTTCGAACGAGGTGTTCCACAATACATCAACGCCATTATTGTTTAATCTGGTTTTAACCTCTGAAAATCTTACCGGGAGTGTATTAGATACTTTTCCTCCTATAGAAAGTACGTTTTCCTGTGTCCCCGAAGTTGTAGGTCCTATTGCAAATGGGTTGGTTCTCGCATTTGCAAACCCCCAAACGTACAGCCTTAATGTAATTGTTTTTGTAGAAGGAACATTCTGAAGTGCCGTAATTCCTGATAAATTAACAGGAAACTCATCCCTAACTATTGCAGACGAACTGGCAAAAACGGTATAATTCCCGATAAAGCTAGGTTCATCATTATCTAAACTATAAGCCCAACAATATCCTGGTAAGTTATCTGCAACCATGGTAGACCCATTTCGCCACAGACGGACATTGATATCTGATAGAGACGCATAGTATCCTGCTTTGGCTTTAACCTTAAACTCAAAATACATATTGTTAGTTTTTGCATTGTCCCTAGTTCCCCCACCAGCTATTACATTTATTAAAGTGGCATTAAACAATCCACCAGCACCATTCGGCGAAGCTATTACACCACCTACATCTGTAGTATTCCTAAGTCCTGCTCCTCTCACCAATGTTGAAACCTCTAAATTAGATTCATTGGTTGTCGCATCGAAAGACACTTCGCCTCCAGTAGAAGCAGGAATTATTGGATCTATATGTGGATTACCACCAAACTGCCAGGCCAGTATTGTTGGTGCATTAGAAACTATTCCATTTACTGAAAGTACATTTTCCGTCATTCCTGCATCTAAATGTCCTATCGCAAAGCTATTACTAGCAGCATTCAAAAATCCCCATACATATAGCCTTAATGTTATAGTAGTTGCAGAAGGAACATTTTGAAGTTCGGTAACACCAGATAAATCAATTGGTGCCTGAACATCCCCATCTGTTGTATTATTTGCCGAAAAGGCTACGTCATCCCCTATTGGGGTAAAACCGCTTCCATCATTCTTCAAGCTATACATCCAGACATACCCACCTGAAGGTGATTTCCCACTTCTTCTCAATTTAGCATTAATAACAGCTAAAGAAGTATAATAGCCTTCTTTAGCCTTAACTTTAAATTCAAGATACAAATCATTGTTAACCGCTGTTGCTCTATTCCCAAGCGTAGCAGTAGAACCAGCAGGCAATCTCGAAGAGAATCCCCTCTGAAAACTAGATGGTTCGAGTCCAGTTCCTCTAACTAAAGTAGAAACCTCCAGATTAGGATGAACTGTGGTTGCATTATAACTCGCTTCATTCCCTGCAGAGGCGGGGTTTCCAAACTGCCAACCCAATATCTGGGCATTGCATTTTGGTAAAGACACTAAAAACAGCATAGACAATACGGCCAAAACTGTTAAAAAGTAGATT
>NZ_JBEBVH010000292.1:0-4615 GCF_040392825.1 Pseudopedobacter sp. | reverse complement strand
TCTATTATTTTGAATTTCTTAACTCCGTCTGGCATTTCCCATTCTACGATGGCACCTGTTTGATAACCCAATAACGCGATACCGATAGGAGCAAAGACAGATAGCTTTTGCTTCTTCATATTCGCTTCGGCCGGCATCACAAGTTGAAAAGAAAAACTTTTATTGTTATCAACACTTTCTATTTTAACAAAAGATTCTAACCGTACAACATCGGCTGGTAATTTATCGTCTGGTAAAACTTTTGCATCGTTTAGTTCCTTTTCCAGTTTCTGTTTATTGAATTCTGATAAAGTAGTGCTCAGTTTTAAATGTTCCTTTAAAATATCAAAGTCCTTTTTTGAAATAATTAATTGTAATGTTTCCATATTATTGAAAATGTATTGTTTAATAAATATTTTAGATAATACTTTGCTAAGGCCGGAAATATCCCCCCAAAACTTTAAAACATGTTCGTTTTGGGGCTACTTAATAAAGTCTTTAGAATTCGTTTTAGAAAGGTAATTAGAGAAAATCCGTTTTTTAGACAAAGCAATAGCTGGCAAGCCGCCTTGTCCTGTAAGGACAAAAGCGCTCTCTAATAATAGCTTATATGTTTGTACCACGGTTACCATATGCTTCTTTACAATTTTAATGTTTTTCCGTTTTTAATCAAAATTTTCAAGTTTTTTATTTGATCATATTATAAATCTCTGACTTAATTGCTTATATATACTTCGTTTTTAAGGATTGTTTTGATAATATTGTGTTTACTTTTTAAAAGATGGGATATATATTATTACAGCTCTCTCAAACCGGATATTTTATGGTGTTGGCGGGACTTTTCTTTTTTCCGCTTATTGTCGCTGTTATTACCTGTAAGGATATTTTTTACAATCAGTACCTTAAAGATACCTATAAAGCATTCTGGTTTGCCATTGTTATATTAATACCTTTAATTGGGTCTATTATATATTTTTTCTGGGGAAAGCCGGCAGCAGAACGAAATAAGCCAAAGATTTAGTTTAGATTGTGTTTATCGATTTTTGTTAATGTGATCCTCCTATTAGAAAACATCATAAAGACAAAAACACCTATAAAAATCGCTAAAATAACTTGAATAGAGTTAAGTACATTGCTCACTGACAGGTCTTTCATATACTGTGAAACTATTTCCTGGCCGATTTTACTTTGCATTTTGCTCAGCTCGCTTAAATCTTTATTGATGGCCTCGGCTTTTGGTTTAAGTTCTTCTAATCTTTTTGCTATCAGTACTTCTTCATAATTACTAAGCTCGGACGTTAGCTCATTCAGTTTATGTATGTCTTCCTTCAGCATTTTAAGAAAGACTTCTTCTTCGGGAACAAGATATGTCTTCTCATACCTGTCCATTAAGAGTTTAAATTGTTTATCAATTTCTTTTAGATCATTTTGAAAGACAGACTTCGAGTAAGTTTTATCCGTGGCTCTTCGTTCTAATAAAAACATTCTATTAGCAATAAGCTGTCGCATTTCAAAAAAATCTGTTGAAGGCTGAAGCCTGTCTTCATAAATAGACTCTATTGCTTTTCTGCTACTTTCTAACATTTTCTTTTCGAAGATATTGCTTACAATAATCCCAGCCATCAATATAAGCAATATGGACGCGGCTTTTAATTTGTTAGAAAAGATAGAGTTTAAATCCATGTAAAAATGCCGTAAATCTAAATGTACGATTCGGAGCCCACATTTTTAGTATAGACTTATAAAAATCTAATATTTTCGATATAAGTTATACAATACACAGGTATCCCAAGTGCTCATAAGAGGGAAAAGATCTTTTTGGACGAAGTGCCTTTTAAAAGCAACTATGGCCGCTGGTAAATCCGATACATCATATCCAATTCTTCTTAGCGCAGATTCAACGTCAAAATTTGCAGGAGGCAATTCATCTGGTGCATTGTACCATAATCCAAAACCAGCTCTGGCAAGTCTTTCCCATGGAAAAAGAATACTCGGGTCTGCTTTCCTCTTTGGCGCTATATCAGAATGGCCTATAAAATTAGCTGTCGGAATATTATAGTCTTTTTTAAGCTTTGCTAAAAGCAATAACAAAGTATTTATCTGTGCTTCAGAAAAGGGTTCAAATCCATTGTTATCTAATTCTATCCCAATAGAACAGGAGTTCATATCTGTCATATTTCCCCATTTACCAGCTCCAGCATGCCAGGCTCTCAGTTCATCGCTAAGCATTTGCACTAAAAATCCGTCACGACCAATAACATAATGCGCACTCACCTGAGTTCTTTCTAAAGTAAAAGTTTTAATGGTTTGCTGAATAGAGTCCTGTGCAGTATGGTGGATAATTACAAAAGACGGCTTTCTTGCGCCAAAATTTACTGCAGGAACAAAACTGGAAGGAATTTGATTTCCTAAAGTATCTGTTAAAACCGGGGCCATATTAACAACCAGTTTCTCTGCAACTTCATTCACTATGGTTTCCTGCGTTTTCTGTGCTTCTGGATATTTGCTACGTACCTTAGGCGAGCAAGATGTAAACGATAAAAATAATGCACTTATAACTAAAACTGATCCAATATAACTTCTCATAACAATGAATAATCCTGTAAAAATAACACAAAAAATAAGGGCTTAGAAAGTAAATTACATCTAAGCCCTTAACAATTATTATAAGTTATAGTTCTTTTATCCGAATATATAATGGATTATTGCATATAATATTCCTGCAAATGTAGCAGATACAGGTATTGTTAGAACCCATGCCCAAATCAGGCTATAAGTAACACCCCATTTTACAGCAGAAAAGCTTTTGGTTATACCGACACCTATAATTGATCCTGTAATGGTGTGTGTTGTTGATACCGGAATACCAAAATGTTCTGTGATACCTAGTGTAACAGCACCAGCAGTTTCGGCACTTACACCTTCCAAAGCTGTAACTTTTGTAATCTTAGTTCCCATCGTCTTCACAATTTTCCAACCTCCACTCATAGTTCCAAAGGCAATTGCGGCATAACACACTAAAGGAATCCATTCCGGCATATGATCTCCGTTTACCAATACTCCACCAGCGACTAAAGACACATAGATTATACCCATTACTTTCTGAGCATCATTTCCCCCATGCGCAAAACTAAGTGCTGCAGAGGATAGAAGCTGTAGTCTTTTAAACCATCTCTCGGCTGTAGCTGGCTTTGCATACCTCGCAATATTAATGATTATTAAGGTGATAATTACAGATATTAATGCACCGATTACTGGCGCCAATACGATAAATGAAACTGTTTTTAAAATAGGAGAAAGATTGATTGCTTCTAAAACATCGTCTCCTAAAACCAAAGCATGCGCAATACCTGCTCCTGCAAAACCACCAATAAGTGTATGAGAAGAACTTGAAGGGATTCCATAATACCATGTAAATAAATTCCAGCCAATTGCAGCACTTAGACCTGCTAAAATTACTTCCAGATTAATGTAATCTTCTACTACGGTTTTTGCAATTGTATTAGCTACTTTGTGGTCTGTAAAGTAAAAATACGCAGCAAAGTTGAAAAGTGCCGCCCACAATACCGCCTGGAAAGGAGTTAATACTTTTGTGGAAACAATTGTCGCGATTGAGTTGGCTGCGTCATGAAAACCATTAATGTAATCAAAGGCTATTGCCATAATGATTACAATTACAAGAAGTGTTGTTACCATTTTTTTCTTTAATTAGAACTTCAGATTATGCATTCTTTACAAGAATGGACTCCATCACATTGGCTACATCTTCACACATATCGGTAGCAGTTTCTAACGCAGAAAGTACTTCTTTATATTTTATAATGTTTTTAGCATCTTCTTCATAGTCGAATAATTCACCTACTGCTTTGTCAAACACATAATCTGCCTGATTTTCTATGCTATTAATTCTCACACAGGAATCAGTTATTACTCTAATATTTTTAAGATCTTTTAACTCGCTTACTGCTTTGTAAACTTCTTTACAGCCTTCTTTCACTAATTCTCCTAATTTCTTTACTGCGTCTGTCATTACATTTACGTTGTATAACAGAATCCTGTTAGAAGAACCATGTATATAATCCGCAATATCATCTAAGGCAGAAGCTAGCTGATGTATATCTTCTCTATCAAACGGGGTAATAAATGTTTTACTCAATTCGAGGTAGATAGCATGTGTTATTTCATCACCTTTTTGCTCTAAACGCTCTATTTCTTTATGCAGTTTTTCTCTGTCAGCATTTGGATCGCTGTTTACCAATTCTTCTAATTTATCTGCCATTTGAAGTAAATTAGTGCTGGCTTTCTCAAATAGAGGAAAAAACTTTTTGTCTTTCGGTATGAAATATGAAAATATACTATTCATTTCTTTATGTATTTGCCCCAAAAATAAACCCTCAATGTTAAGTTAATGTTAACTTTTCGTGATTGAGTTTAAAGGCACACATAAAACTAAATTTTCTTGATTTATAAATCTTTGATTAATGGAATACCCGCTAAAGGATTCTTAGCTTTTTGCAATGTAAAACCAAAGGTAGAACCTATTCCAGGTGTACTTCTAACATTGATAGTTTGGTGGTGAGCTTCAACAATATGTTTAACAATAGCTAACCCAAGGCCAGAGCCGCCTATATTTCTT
>NZ_JBEBVH010000291.1:0-4630 GCF_040392825.1 Pseudopedobacter sp. | reverse complement strand
GATAAAGAAAGCTTACCGCAATTTTTAGATATTTACTGGGATACCATGCAAAGAAAAAGTGCATCTGAGTTTTATTTTTTTAATGAAGAATATTTTTCCGAATTGCTGGCTTCTAAAGAATTTGAATCAAAAATATATATAGTTTATGATGGCGATATACCAATTTGTGGAACATTCATAATCTGCTATAGAGGCGTAGTCCACGCACATCTTATTGGAACCAGTACCGAATATCTAAAGGATTCTCCCGCCAAATTTATGGTTGATGCGATTTGCGATATAGAAAAGGAAAAAGGAATGAAGTTCTATCATCTGGGAAGCGGACTTGGTTTCAAAGAAGATTCCTTGTTTGAATGGAAGAAAGGCTTTTCAGATCTGTTTTTAGATTATTACAGTTGGCGCTTTATTCCAGAAGAAAGTCTCTATCTGAAAATGGTGAAAAATCAGGGAATAGATCCCGCTACATCCGTAGATTTTTTCCCATTATACCGCTATAGGTTAATAGGCTAATATTCAATCTACCATCTTTTAAAAATCATTTAAATATCTACTCTATGAAAAAAATGCTGTTCAATGAAAAAATCTATTCCAGATGGCTCGTTCTGTTTATAGATAGTTTAATAGTTACCTGGACATTTTGTATGTCTTTTCTATTAGTACATAAATTCCAATATCAAAATATCTCTACGAAAGAATTTCTGGTTATGCTTGTAGCCTGTAATATTATTACAGCTTGTGTGTTTGTTGGTATGAAGATTCATTGTGGAGTTATAAGGTATTCAAATACTGAAGATATTTCACGAGTAGTAACCGCTGTGGCATTGGGAAATTTTACTTTTTGGCTTTTTTTTAGAATACTATCTTTTTTGAGTGCAGGTGATAATATGAGGTGGTTTGATGAGGTGGTGCTGGTTAATTTTTTTATGGAAGCCTTACTGTTAATAGTCCTGCGAGTATCAGTAAAAGTACTGTTTGGTTATATGAAACAAGCAGACATGGTAAATGCAGAGCCTATTTTGATTTATGGCTCAGATAAAAATGCCATTTTAATTAAACAAGCATTCGATTTTGCTGCAGAAAGTAATTTCAAAATTGTTGGTTTTATAGATAATAACAAAGATAGGTGGTATAAAAATATTGAACAAAAGAAGGTTTATCCGGCTTCTGACATGAATTTTCTTAAAGAAAAACATGGAGTGAAGAAAATGGTAATTATGGATGGCTGTTTACAAAAAGAGAAAAGAGCCAATCTTGTAGACAGATGTATTGAGTTAGGTATAAAAATGGTTTCTGTACCACCTTCGGTCCAATGGATAAATGGTCGTCTGAATTTGAAGCAGATTAGAGAGCTAAGAATAGAAGATCTTTTGCAAAGAGATCCTATTGTACTGGACAATGAGAACATAATGAATGAGGTAAAAGGAAAATGTGTTTTGGTTACCGGAGCGGCGGGATCTATCGGATCTGAAATTGTAAGGCAATTAATTAAGTATCAACCCAAAAAACTTGTTTTGTGCGATCAGGCAGAAACACCGTTACATCATTTGCAAATTAGTATCGAGGATGACTTTCCCGATACACCTGTCTGTGTTTTTATGTGCAATATTCAAAACGAAGGAAGGCTGAAGAAATTATTCAATGATCATCATCCGCAAATAATCTTTCACGCTGCGGCTTTTAAACATGTTCCAATGATGGAGAGTAACCCTTGTGAGGCAATTTTGACT
This sequence comes from Pseudopedobacter sp., assembly GCF_040392825.1. NCBI lineage: Bacteria > Pseudomonadati > Bacteroidota > Sphingobacteriia > Sphingobacteriales > Sphingobacteriaceae > Pseudopedobacter > Pseudopedobacter sp. The sequence goes on along the minus strand of NZ_JBEBVH010000291.1, from coordinate 2,903 downwards.
AATGTATTAGGAACTAAACAACTCGCAGATGTCTCTATAGAATATAAGGTTGAAAAATTTGTTATGATTTCTACAGATAAAGCTGTAAGACCAACAAATATTATGGGAGCTTCTAAAAGGTTGGCCGAAATGTATATACAATCTTTGAACTTTAATCAGTTACGGGATTTACCTTTGGATGATATGTTGCAAATGCCTTTAATGTCACAAATTAAAACCAAATTTATAACAACCCGTTTCGGCAATGTATTAGGCTCAAATGGTTCTGTAGTTCCTCGGTTTAGAGAGCAGATAGAAAAGGGAGGGCCAGTAACCGTAACTCACCCAGAGATTACAAGGTATTTTATGACTATTCCCGAAGCTGTACAGTTGGTCTTAGAAGCCGGTGCAATGGGCAGAGGCGGCGAGATCTTTATTTTCGATATGGGAGAACCGGTGAAAATTATAGACTTAGCTGTAAATATGATCAATCTTGCAGGCTTTTCTAGAAACGAAATCGATATAATTTTTACAGGATTGAGACCGGGAGAAAAGCTTTATGAAGAATTATTAAACGAAAAGGAGCAGGTTATACCTACTTATAATGAAAAAATAAAAATATCAAAAGTGATTAACTACCATCATGGTAATCTGGAGAAGTCGATAGAGCAGCTGTTACAACTAACTACGCTGGCTGACGATTTTAGTGTTGTAAAGAAAATGAAGGAGATTATTCCGGAATATAAAAGCAATAACTCTATTTACAATCAACTGGATAAGGTCGCGGTCAACTATCAATTAAGTGACTGATGAAAATCAATATTAAGATTGACTGAAATCAACAAAAATTTTAATTCTTAGTGTTTTATTTGTAATGGAAAAACTAATTAGCGGACACTTTCGCTAGATATCGCTTTGTCTTATGTAAAACTTTATACAATCTAAATTTACTCCTATGAACAATGGTGAAATTGTAGAACTAGTAATTCGTCGTCATGGCTTAAGTATTACTGAAGTCTCAAGGAGACTTCAGGTTAGCCGAAGATCTGTTTATAACTGGTTTACTCAACAGAATCTAAGTATTAATATTATTTGCAGAATTGGAGAAATTCTGGACTATGATTTTTCGATAGATATGCCAGATTTATTCTGTAGTGGAGAAAACCAAACGACAAACAAACAATATTTTAAACAAACAACTGGTGATTATCAAAATTCCGCAAGCTATTGGAGAAATAAGTACATTAATCTGCTGGAAAAACATAATGAAATGTTAGATCAATTTAGAGCCACAAGCTTTCAGCTTGTTTAGCTTTGGCTTTAAGGTTCTAAGTAAAAGCCTGTGTAAGAATTTACACAGGCTTTTTTAGTATTTTAAAAAACGAAGGCGTTTTTCGTCCAAAACTATAATCTTTCCATTATTTCCGACCTCGATTAAATGTTCAAGTTTAAATTCTTTTAGCGTTCTAATCATCGATTCCTGAGAGGAGCCAACTATATTGGCTAAATCTTCTCTGGATATATCAATAATATGTTTTCCTTCATTGGTTTCATTGAATTTATCTATTATTCTGATAATTCCCTGTGCAACTTTTTTTCTCAATGAATTATAGGCCATATTTAAAATAATCTCTTCATTTTCAGAAATATTATGGGACATCAATTTGATGAATTTTCTCGCTAATAAGATATCTGTATAAATATGAGTTAGAAATTCGTCTTTAGGTATTAATATAAGAGACACGTCTTCAAGTACCTGGGCTTTTTTTGTATAATTACATTCTTTGAAGATCTCGGTGAAACCGAAAAAATCCCCTTTTCCATATATTCCCGTTATAAGTTCTTTCCCATCGGAATTAATTAAAAATTCTTTAACTTTTCCATCGGTTATGTAGTAAAGAAATAACGGGCGCTGGCCAATTTCATGTAATGTATGTTTCTTTTTGTAATTTATGACTTCATGATTTTCGCGAATTAACTTTACGTTGTAGCTTTCGATGACGTCGCCGCCAAAATCTTTTGAATCGGAATAGCTTTGTAATTGTCGCATTAAAGCCTCGTTCTTCTGTAAACGTGTTTTAATTGCATTCAGCAGATCCACCTCGTTAAATGGTTTAATAAGATAATCGTCGGCTCCTAGTGTCATACCTTTTCTAAGACTTTCAGATTCATTACTTCCTGTAAGAAAAATAAATGGAATAGTTGCCGTTTTAGGATGATTGTTAAGGATATGTAAAACGCCATATCCATCTAAATTTGGCATTTTTATATCACAAAGAATTAAATCCGGATTTTCCTTCAATGCCATTTCAACCCCCGTTTTTCCGTCATTCGCACAGAAAACATCATACCCGGACAAGTTTAAAAGTAAGGAGACATTTTCACTTAACAAGTCATCATCTTCAATAATCAATATTTTTTTCATAGGCAAATGTTTATTAGATATAAGATGTTTTAGTGGTACCTAAATTTTTAGTTATTTATATCGGTAAATTCATAGATGTTTATTGAGGCGTTAACTAGTTATCAATGAATCTTTCATCAGTAAAGTTCTTTAGTAAAGATTATTGCATTTAAAATAAGTGTATGTTTATATTGGGACATTAATTGAACCAAAAGTATTCTTTTCTGGCAGATAAAAAGTTTATTGTTGATATTGGAAGTATCAAATACTCGATTATAACTCCATAGGGTGCGTATTTGAGGTAGCATAGAATTTATTACTATTTATTTTTCTGAATAAGTGGTAGACTTAATTTTTAACTGGAAAAAACAATAGAGTGTTGCAAAATGAGGAAAAAAATTCACACATAATATGATATATATCAGTACAATGGCTGATATATATCATGCTTGTTGCATGTTTTAATCAAGATAGTAAAATTAGTTTCATGTTAGTCATTTAGTAAATTATATTCTAATAT
>NZ_JBEBVH010000290.1:0-4632 GCF_040392825.1 Pseudopedobacter sp. | reverse complement strand
ATTCCAATACTTTAGGTGATCTGATATCAGCTCCAATTAACACCACTTTCTTTCCAGATTGCGCAATTATACTAGCGAGATTTGTTGCCAAAAATGATTTCCCCTCACCTGATATCGTACTAGTCACATAGATGACTTTTCCGTTCTGTTTTGCTGCCCCCAACATAAAAGCGATATTTGTCCTGAGGATTCGCAATGATTCGGCGAGTGACGTCCTAGAGTTTTCCTGAACGATTTTTTCATCGACCTTTGGCACCTGTCCAAGTATAGGAGCCCCGATAAGTTCTTCAAGATCCTTTTTAGAATGAATTCTATTATCGAGTAAAAATTTAAGATAAAGTAAGCCAAAAGGTATAATAAGACCAAGTGCCAGAGATCCCATTAACACATATAGTTTCCTTGGGGCAACCGGTATGGTATATCCGTAAGCATAATCCACCACCTTTAAATTGGCTGGTGTGGCCGAAGAGTTTATCTCATTTTCCTCCCGCTTTTGGAGTAAAAATAGATATATAGACTCCACAACTTTTTGCTGCCGGGAAATATCACGGAATTCCAACTCCTGATTTGGAAACTTGGACAACTTTCCAGTCAGGTTTTGTTTTTGGGTTTCCAGGCTATTGATGTTCACCTCAATACCCTTTTTTAAATTATCTAGGGAAATCAAAAGATTATCTTTCAACATAGATAGATTTCTTTCTACATTGATCAGTACAGGACTCTCAGATGTACTCGAGCGTAAAAGATCCGATCGCTCCAATACCAGCTCATTATACGATTTGATAAGGTTTTGAACAGTTAAGTCTGTCAGACCAATATTGGAAGGTAAGAGTGCAAAAGCTTCTTTTGTTGAAGATTCACGTACTATTTCCGATAGATAGAGCTGAGTTTGATACTCCATCAATTTCCGCTCTTGATCAGAAGCATCTTTCATCAGCAATTGCGTTTGCGCCTGAATATCAGCCAATTCGTTATTCCCTTTAAAGTTAGCGATTCGAGAATCAGCGGCTTTAAGATCTCTATTGATCAGCTCTAATCTTGAATTGATAAAGGCGGAAGTATTGCGGAATATGGTCTCCTTATCATAGCTGCGATCCTGATCATAGTGGTCAATCAGTGAATTGAGGATCATTTCCCCTTTTGCCGGAGAACTGGTTTCAGTAGACATTCGAATGGCGAAAGATTGTTCTTTAGAATTCGATTCAATATTTACCATTCCCTGAAGGATATTTACAGCAAAATCCTTTGGGAGCACTTGAATTCTGATTTCACCGGTCCAATCTGGTACCAGACCAGTGGATAGTAGAGAGATAGGGCCGATAGGGGAGGCAATTTTCTGCCCCATCATATAGTTCCTTTTTTCCGTTACCTCATCCTGTATCTGATAACCATCTTGGGTCTTGCTCACGTTGATTTCATAGATCACACTATCCAGTCTTGAGTGCTCAGGCTCCAAGATTAATAACTGTATAGGACTTTGGGATTTTAAAAGTTCACTTTCACGGAGTTTCCCCTTGATAAAATAACTTACATTTAACTCATTAGCGTCTACCACTTTCCTAAGGATCCGCCTAGAGCGTAATATCTGTGTCTGGTCGTTTACATAAGCAGCCGAAGAAGAGGTTCTTCCGGCAAGGTTGGCCAATTCAGCCAAACCGGCCATTTCTCCAGAAGCCTGCTTCTCGTCCTGTAAAAGAATCATCGCCTGGGTATAGTATACTTTTTGTGCATACCGAAGATATAATACACCAAAAAATAAAGATATAAGGATAAACATCAAAAAAAGTTTCCAGTGATGCAGGTACAGGTCAATTTGCTGTTTAAGGTGGGTTGTTTTCGTTTCCTGATTGCTTGGGCTAGTAAAATTATTCATAATAGAGTTAATGACACTTGGTATATCTTAATCTAAGCACAATTATACAGTTAAAAATTTAGACTTATATCTATTCGATATTAAAAAAAACAAAAAATTATTTTATAGAAAATTTCTGTTAAGCTTGAAGCGCAGTGAACTTTTTATTCTTTTGACCAATAAAATCAAGTATATTAGCTTTTAACCAAGGATAATGCTTACCTGTACCAAATATTACCGTAACGATCTAGATTTGCTGCGCGCATTGGCCATTATAGCTGTTGTGGGTTACCATTTACAGATTCCATATTTTATCAACGGGTATGTGGGAGTTGATATATTCTTTGTGCTCTCAGGCTTTTTGATGACCATTAACATTTTTTCCCGCTTGAAAGTTGACCGCTTTAACTTGTTTTCTTTTTATCAAAGTAGAGCCAGAAGAATTCTTCCGGTGTACTTTTCGGTGTTATTGACCTTTTTGATACTTTTATTCTTTTTTTTTAACATCAAACTCTATGAATATAGTCTCTCAGCTGCAAGCAGTGCCTTATTTACATCCAATTTTTATTATTACTTATTATCCGGATATTTCCAGCCTAAATCGGAACTTAATTTATTACTTCATACCTGGTCACTTTCGGTAGAAATTCAGTTTTATCTCATTTGCCCACCTATCTTAATTTTGCTTCATAAATGCCATACAACGGTAATGAAAAACATCAGATGGTTGCTATTCATTTTGATATTCATTGGATGTATGTGGATGCTACACGGAAAGGACCAAGCTTTAAATTTCTATATGCTGCCCTCTAGATTATGGGAATTCCTTGCTGGGGGATTTATATTTGCTCTTGGTGGGAAATACAGTCCTAATTTTTCTGAAAGGATAACTCATCTAATAGGTGTCATTTTTTTATCTCTAATTATTTTACTTATCACCGGGGTTATCCCGCTTGAAAAGTTGTCGTGGCCAAACTCTGGGACCCTGCTCCTTGTACTTTTGACCTGCTCGTTCATTTTTCTTTACCACAACAGAAATTTTCCAAGGTTTTCCTTGATTAGGTATTTAGCGCGACGATCCTATGGCATTTACCTTTGGCATTGGCCTCTTATTGTCCTGTCAAAATATTTAGGTACGAATCCTGACAATTTACACAAACTTATAGTTTTATCAATAGGTTTGATTTTAGCGGAACTAAGCTATAGATTGATCGAAAAGAAAACTGTCCAATGGTCAGGCAGAAAACTGCTAGCTATCTCAGCAACTTCTATAATTATCATCTGTTTATTCGTACTTTCACTAAAAAAGGATAAAGCTCCATTAAGAAAAAACCATACATTGGAACAATTCTACCTTTCTTATCCCAGAAATAATACCGCGGAACAATTTGGTTTTAAAAACGGACATTTGAGATACAACGAAAAGTTTTCGCAATTCTCCAGACCATCCTTAGCTTCTCGTGCAAAGGGTGGCCAAAATTATCTATTAATCGGAGATTGTTATGCTGCTATGTTTGCCGGTACCATTCGAGAAATGGCTAAGGAGAAAAACATCAATTTAATTCAAATAACGGCCGATGAAGTTTTTCCAAGCAAAGAGGCTATCAGTAAATATCAAGGTCCAAAAGAACTAATGAACTGGGTATTCAACGATTTTATCCCCGGTTCACATCAAGAAATACACAAAATTATACTTATGTCGAATTATGCAGGATATGGCAAAAAGCAACTCAAAGAGCAAATTGAATTAAATAATCAATATTTTTCTGTTTTCAATATCCCAGTAATTTATATCGGTCAGACCGAGCAATACAACATTGAGGTTCCAGTGGCCATATGGTTAGAAAACAGGTATTCCTTGAACATTCAAGATCGTGTTATCACAATGCGAAAAGTTGTCAATGATTATATGAAATCAATAATTTCTCAAGGAAAATATATAGATATATATCTTTTATCATCAATACAACAGTCAAATGGCAGATCTTCCTACATATATGATACAGAGCATTTCAGTACTTTTGGCACCAAACAATATAAACATTATTTGGAAGAAATATTTAAAACACAAACTGATTATCAACACATTAACTAAGATGCACCTTTTTTCAATTTTCCTTAACTCGCAATTCAATAAAAAATAAGGCCCTACCAACAAGGGTAAGGCCTATTAACCAAGTGTTCATAATCCTCTAAGGAAAATGAATGGACAAATATAATAATGCGATTAGAAACAGGGATATTTTACTTAAAAAACATAGCTAAACAGCTACAAAAAAATAGCCTTAAATCAAATAATTAATTAGTATTACCCTGGTTATTAACACAATAAAAAAAACAATTAACTTTCCATATATGTAACAATCTTGCTGATGGACGTGTCTAATGTTACAGCAAAATGACTTTTATCTTCAAGAACTCATTTAAAATCTGTAAATCAGGTGAATATAAATACTACAGCTATAGTCCTAATCGAAAGCCTAACAGTATGATTCTTTCGGCTGACTTTTTTAGTAAAAAAAGAAACCTTTATAATCTGTTCATATTCGTAATATATAGATCGAAAAAGCGAATATGGAGAGATTGCATCATTATAATATAAATGGTCTAGAAAGCTATATTCTTTTTAGCCATTTCTTATCAAGAAAAATACTTTAATCTCATCGAGTAACCATTTCAGGTACCTCTGCTATTTTTTTTAACATAATTTCAAACTTCTCGATTACCATAGTCTTATCCCTTTCTTCAAGATGATAAGATCTTAGACACATAGATCTTGG
>NZ_JBEBVH010000289.1:0-4647 GCF_040392825.1 Pseudopedobacter sp. | reverse complement strand
AAGCGGAGTCGAAATGTTCTTTGATTGTTCAGAAAAAGACTTCTACTTCGCTCAGCCTGACAAAATTGCACTTATGAGACAGCCTCCTATGAATAAAATTCTATAATTCTTAGATTTTAGTCAAAAAACTTCCTAAGAAAGGCCTCCATAATTTTTTGAAGGCGCTTTCTCCGGTTTTTTTTCTCTATTACAAATTTAGTAAAAAGATAATAATTTCAGCCTCCTATTAGTAATCAAAGTTACAGGTATCCGTTAGATTTAATCTGATGGCCCGCTACACACTCTTAATAAAGAAACTAAATTCAGGCTGTCTCAAGTAGTCGGGAGCATCAAGTAGAAATTATCTTTTCACTTGTTTGTTGTTGTGTATTTATTTTAATATTCCTTTTTCATACAATCTTGTATTAGTCCATATATGATATATCCTGGAAAGTAATTTTCTGGCAATGACCACTATTGCTCTTTTCTTCGTTCTGCTTTTAATGAGTTCGTGAAACTTAAGTGCCAGGGCGGGGTCCGTTCTTATGGCTATCCAGGCGGCTTCGATCAGCAACGGACGCAGCGCAGTGTTTGCGCGGGAGGTCATCTTTCCCTTTCTTATGGTTTCACCGGAAGAGAATTCACTTGGACATAGGCCGATAAAAGAATTGAACTTTCCAAAATTATCAAAACGTTTGATCTCCCCAATTTCCGTCAGCAGTGTCATTGCCGTGATAATGCCGATACCTGGCGCAGAGATCAATATAGAATAGGCTTCCTTATATCTTTCATGTGAAGAGAGCTGGCGTACGTCCTTATTGATCTGCAATAACCGCCTGCGAAGAAACTCAACATCATCCAGCACGTGGCTTATTAATATCCGTGAAGATATTTCTGCAGGATTAAGGTCACGTATCCACTCAATGAATCTTTTGGTCCAATATGGTCTGTCGTACTCTTTGGGAACAACTATCCCTATGGCATGAAAGGCAGATTTTAATATCTTACGCTTTTTCTGTAAATCCGTTAATGTCTTCCTACGGTATCTGATGAGCTGTCTGTCAGACTCCGTAATTTTATCAGGTATATATATAGGGTTCAACAGACCTCTGGACAGGGCCATCCCCAATCGGCGGGAATCAGAAGTGTCCGTCTTGGACAGCATACCTTTATTCGTTTGGGGGATGTCTGCAGGATTGACAACTATACAGTCTATCCCTAGTGATTTAAGTTCTCGCTGGACCGAAAAACCACAGAAGCCAGCTTCATAGCAGGCTACGTAATGACCCTCGGGAAAATGAGTGTGCAAATAACTTAAAAGAAGTGAAGAGCTGGCTTCCTGATGGAAGGTCTGGTAGAATGCCTCTCCGATATAAACACTGACATTCCAGTTCTTTTTATGAACATCAATACCTAAATAAATCTGATGACCAGAAAAACTAACTGTTAATTTATCTGGACCTGTTTGTATATTTGTATCCATGGCCTATGGTGTTTTGTTTTTTTTATCTGTAGCAAGTTAATTGACTACTTACAAAAACCATAGGCCTATTTTATTACATGGATACTCAATTTTCAAAACGAAGATCAGGTCTTATTTATTATTTGACAATTTTTACTGTTTTAGATAATTCACCTAATTGTATTTTACTAACATAAAGTCCTTTTGTAATGTGTCCTAAGTCTATAGCAAATTCGTTATCTCCTTTAGTTACATTCACGTTTTTAGAAATTACTTGCTGCCCTGCAATTGTTGTTAGCGTTATATTGCCCAATGTTTCATTTGCTGAGTTAAGCTTGACAATTAGTTTATTTTCCAATGAATAAGCGGAAATCTCCTGACTTTCTAATCCAAAATTTACTGCTTGTACCTTATCATCATAAACGGTTGATTTACCATCGCCATCTACTTGTTTTAGTTTATAGTAGTTATATCCTGAAACAGGATTATAATCTGTAAAAGCATAACTTTTAGCTTCTGACGTTGTTCCGGCTCCTTTTATTGTACCAATGCTTACAAAATCTTTTCCGTTTACAGATCTCAGGATATCAAAATACTGGTTGTTTTGTTCTGATGCTGTTTGCCAGTTTAACTGAATGCCGTTTTGAGCTTTTGAAGCGTTAAATGAGGTTAGGGAAACCGGAAGGTTAGTTTCTGTTTTATATGTAAAAGAAAGATTGGAAATAGCTACTGTTTCGGCTGTAGTACTATTTGCTGTATTTACAGCAAAAGCATTAACGGCAGTTTGAATGTAGGCGGTTCCTACTTTTGGAAAATCTTCATCATATCTAACTCCATTTACATAAACATGGTAAGTATTTGAACTAAGCGGAACAGAAGCGGCGGGAGAGCCATAAGAATAAGAAATTTCATTAGAAGTGCTATTCACAAAAATTTCTACTCTTTGAGAGTCTTCTGCCTTGATTAAATATTTTGAGGTATTAGTGTTTGTTGAACCATCTGCACTTCTGAACTGAGTTACCAAATTACCACTCTTAACAATCCTAAATGATGCAAAAATACCTGCATTGGCTGTAGTTGTATTATTACTTGAACTATTGATTGTACCATTTCCTGCTATATTTCCAAAGGCAAAAGTTAATGCACCTATTCCGGTGTAATTAGTTAAATCCAGATCAAAAGCTATTTTAACAACACCTGTTGCATTGGCAATATTATATGCAGCAAATTTTGCGACTCCTCCAGTACTTGTTTTTACAGACAGCTTCTCATTGCTTAAGGTAAATTGGGCATCGGTCTGATATGAAATAGCCCTTAATCTATAAGGAATTGGGGCCGTTATGTTTGGAAAAAAACGACCAATAACAGCTGCAGCAGTGGGTCGTGGAGATTCATAGTATGAACTGGCAGCTCCATTAGCCGTAGTATCATTACCGGCTCCTCTGTCTAAACCTACATTAACAGTATAATTGTAAGGACTAAACTGCGCTTTAGCAGCCCCGGCCGCTAACATCAACAGAAATAAAGAACGTAAAGTTTTTTTCATGATTTTAAGATTTATTGTTTAATAATTGTTTGTGTTGTTTTGTCTGTTAGTATGAAATAACTTCCTGCCTTTAAAAAGGAAAAATTGAAGGTATTTTCTTGTTGCGGCTTAACATCAGATTTATTGATAGCAGCTATAAACCTGCCTGCAGAGTCGTATATTTTAACATCTTTTGTTAAAGCAGTATCAGTCAGTAATTTCACTTCGGAAGAACAAGGGTTCGGGTAAATTTTCACCCCATTTATTTTCTGTTTTGGTTGTTCTTCAGTATCTGGATCCGGAATGCTTAAAACATTATGTTTCAATTTAATTTGCTGAGAAATGCCATCTTTCAGATTAAAAGTAATGGTACAGCTAGAATCTAATTGATTGATTATGGCATTGTCCGGATTATTTGCTGCGCTCCAAACTCCTTTTATGGTAATTGTAATTGGCTTAGTGGTAGAAATCCAACCAGAAACAGTATTATCTGTTGTATTCAAATCCGGAGAAACAATCTTAATATCCAGTTCATTCTCAGATTCCTTTATGAAGAACAGTGCCCTTGAGTCAATTGCTTCAACTTTGCCTATCTTAATATTATCATTTGCAAAAAAAGAATTGAAAGCTGTTACCGTATCGGCAAGTGATTTTACCACATGCAACGAGTCGCTTTGTTTTAAAATTTGAAAAAGCTGACCGTTGTCTATTTTTTGTGCCAGCGCATTTAATCTAATGCTGTTAGTTGCCGGCATTACCACATAATTGTAAGTGCTGTTTGCTACAGATGTACCGTGGTCTATCCACGCCTTGCTTGCATACGCAGCAGCTGTTGCCCCTGTATTATTGGTGCTGTGTATGGGCGTAGCTTGTATTCCTCTAAAAACATTTACTGTTTTGTTTCCTCTTGGAATATAATATCCTGTCCCTTGTGTATTTATTAAAGCTAAAGACTGACTGGCAAGATCTATTTGCTGATTGATATCTGCACTTTGGGCATTCTGACCCATATAAATTGCGGTAGTATTATCCGCTTTTATATTCTGAAACAAGGTTGAGATTACTTTATTACTCCCATTTTGTGCAGATATAGCACTTCCTAAGCAAACCATCAGGCTATCGAAAGTGAATACACTTTGCCTGAACCTTAGCTGCTGCCCGGTATATCTATTTCCCGGATTCTGTATAAAGTTTAACCCAAAAATGCCGTACTTTCCGTTTGCAAGGGAACCAGCATAAGTATCTGCCTGGTATTCGCTTGCAGTTCCGGTAATTGCAGGTTTAAGATCCTCATAAGGTAAGAGTATACTGGTAGTACCTGGCATCATATTCCAATCCCACCCGTTGCCACCGGACAGGTATCCCGAACTGCTTAAGTTTCCATCATACAATATTTCATGTGCTCCGTATGCCTGATATCTGCCGTATCTGTTTTCCGCAGCGTATATCTCGGCACCAAACATTTTATCTGTCAAGCCTTTCGCTACAGCTATCCAGTTGTCTTTTCTGTATATTCCGGCTTGTGCATAGTTTAGCTGATGGTAGCCGTCCCAGCTCTTAGCAGCTACAGGATATTTATTAGTTTGGTAGATATAATTATAAAACTGAGCCATATCGCTGTCGTAGCTCTGGCCAAGCAAATCTCCGCCTACTTCTATAAATTTCTCTAATGTTGCTGCAT
>NZ_JBEBVH010000288.1:0-4694 GCF_040392825.1 Pseudopedobacter sp. | reverse complement strand
CAAAGGCATTATTTTTAGTAATGCCTTGTTTATATTTTACTGTTTTTTGTTTGGACGCCAAATCTATAATCTGCTGAACAACAGGTTTGGCTTTGTATTCCGATCAATCACTCGTTTTTTTTCTGTGTGAAGCCCAATACTGATTGAAAAAACCCGTATTCCCTTTCATCATATTTTTTGATACTACTTATTGAATGTTGAATGAAATATTTATTCTGTACTAAACTTGACATTATAGATTTTCAATACGCCATTATAATCAAACTGAACAGTTGCCGGTTCATTTAATGACTTAGCCTGTGTAATAGCTACTTTAACATCAGGGTTATTGGAGTTTGTTTTAATAACAGGTACTTTCTTTGTACGCACAGGTAATTTGTAAGTTGTCTCATAAATATTATAACCGATAATACCATTCTGATTTGTAGATCTTACCGGAGTAATGGGTAAATCAATTGATTTGCCGTTCACCATTATATTAACCTGCGGTACAATTGGACGAACTATTTTATGGTCTTTGGAACTAAATCCTAATCCTATAAAATCGAAAAGCGCATCCTGTCCCTCGCCTTCGGCAACAAGATATACAGCATGTTTTTTGTCCAAATTATCTACAAATTGAGAAACATCTATGCTAAATTGGGTGGTTTCTGCTTTAGAATTTGCAGGTACATTGATTTCACCTAGTTTCTTTCCCTGCCATACTTCATTGTCCCAGGGCCCGTTTAACCAAACATTTACCTTAAAAGCCTTTACTGTTTTAGGCGTAATAAATAAGTTAAACGCAGTTTGATTACCTGCTTTTGTTCCGTCAAAAGCTTTTAAACCCAAGGTATCTTTTTTTAATCCACCAAAACCAAAATACTTGAACCCTACAATATGCCCGTTTTTTACATTTGTAATAGGCATGTGGTTGTCCCAAACATCCCATGAATCCTGCTGTATACCAATATCAGACAAATAACTGGCATATCCCGCAGAATAATACTGATAAGGATCTAAGCCATAAATATGGAAACCTTCTGATGTAATCTCGGCGCCTTTATATTCCTTTCCCTGACTGTCTTTTGCTGTCCATAACTTATTTGGCGAATAAGGGTCATATGCTCTGATAGACAGCGTTCCGCCTTCTGCTACAGGTTTGTCATCCCACTTTATAGTTACCGGTGCTACTACCGCCTGTCTGGCAAAACCAAATCCTCTGGGTGGCCTATGATAAAACACATACCACTGGCCGTTAATCAATTCAATACTACCGTGAGTATTATGACCGGCATTAGCCGTAACTATCGCTGTTCCGTCTTTGTTCAGCACCGGACCTCTGGAATCTACCAATACGCCGCCACTTTTCCAGGGGCCTAAGGGAGAATCTCCCACTGCATAACGCAGGGTAGAATTTGAGCTTGGCACTCCATATTCCGGACCGGAATAACCACTATAAACGGTTACATACTTATTGCCAACTTTGCGTATAGATGATGCCTCGAAAAAGTTAAAAGACCCTAAATCTTCTTTTTCATAAATATTTGGATAGGTAGTACCTTTTGGATCGCGAATTACGCCATATTTGCTGCTTGCCGGAATAAAGTAGTTGATAATTTTAGTTCCGGGCCTTAGCGAATACATGGTTTTTTGATCTAATTCTGCTGCTAATGATCTTTGAAAGCCCCAAAATCCATAAGCTCTGAAACCTATCTCGTAATCCGGATCCTTCGGATCATCAATATATTCTATATAAACTGCAGGGTCAAAACCCAGGATACTGCCCGGTACAGTACGTTTCCCGTCTTCTGTAAGGTTAATAGGTGTAAAAGGCCCATCCGGACGACTTCCTTTAGCTACCATTGCCTCCCGATTTGGTCCACGGCTATGTGGATAGAGATAGTATTCTTTGGTTCCGTCTTTTCTTTTTACCTCCACTAAATCTGGCGCATACATCACATCCCACTGTCCCTCAATTTCATAAGTAAAAATTGCTCCTTCATCTCTCCAACTCGATAAATCTTCTATAGGAGCAGACCACATTCTAATATCCGGACCACAATAGCTCGTATATCTTAAGTCGTGAGAACCGATGATATAAGCTCTGTATTTTCCCGGATTATCCGGATCTTCGAAAACACGTGGTTCCCCATCGGGTAAGTGTTCCCACAAAGGCAAGTATGGATTACCGGCTGCTTTGTGAATAAATTTCTGCTGTGTTCCAGTACTTTTTTGCAGGATATCTTGTCCTTTAATATTTCCTGCAAACAGCAATGCCGACACAATAAACATACAGCTTAACGCTAGCTTATTAAATATTAGATTCGCTCTTTTCATGAATAAATCAATGTTTTAGATTATTTTAAAAGTGGTTATTTGTTCTTCTGTCAGAATACGCCGAATTACCGTATAACTGCTGGTACAACAAGCAAAAACACGCTTCTTGTACAGTTGCAAGTGTAGAAGTATTAGATTTAGTTAAACGGCATAAATTGTCAAAAAAATGGAATTTTTGTTTGAGCCTCTAATTTTCAAACGCTCACATCTGTTAAAAACACTACTGACAGACAATGATTTACAATTAAAACATTAAAAATAGAATAGAGCTATATTCTCTCGTAGAAGCACCTCGATAAGCAAATAAGCATTTAAACCACTCTTTGTTGAAACTCTAATTTTCTACCGAAAGGCCCTGTAAAACTTGAAAGTCCAATTTACAGGTGTTCAGGACATATACTTTTTGTCATTATTTTTGCATATATTAGTAACTAGAATTATGTTAACACCCTTGTCTTAAACGCCTTCTAAAGTTATTTCTACCTTTTTCTATTTACCCAAACCAAGATTTTATAACTCCGCTATAGTCCACCTTTCATCCACATATACCCCACTGTATCTGGCTTATACCTTGTACTATTCTATAGCTATTCCTTTACTATACCCCTAAACGTTGTTTATTTACGGCTTCTTTTTTGAAGAGCCAAATCTATAATCTGCTTAACAACAGGTTTAGCATTGTATTGCCGGTCAAACAGCAAGGCATAATCTGTTCTGCCGGGCATTGGCCAGTTATTCCGCCACGAGTCTGCATCTGTAACTCCCCAAACTGTAACCCTACTGATTTTATCCTCATGTTTTAAAAAAAGTTTAAAGAAATCCAGATAACGTTTTTCAAATATTGTCTCTTTATCTTTAGGCAATCCATCTTCATATGGATTCATTTCTTTCTTGTATGCAAAATTACTCTCCACCTGGGCACCAATATTTCTATTGGGCATAGGTAAAACGGTAATATCCATTTCTGTAATCATCACTTTTACTCCTTCTGCCGCAAAAGCCAATATGCTTTTTTCAAACTCCTCAACTTTTGGAAAATCAAGCGATAAATGCCCCTGCATTCCAATAGCACTAATCTTAATTCCTTTGGATTTTAGATTCTTAATCATTTTAACAACGCTATTTCGTCTGCCTTCCAAAGCCATTGAATAGTCGTTGTAATAAAGTTCGGCGTCCGGATCGGCTGCATGTGCAAATTTGAAAGCCAGCTCTATAAATTCTTCTCCTATTATATTGTAAAATTTACTTTTTCTCCAGGATCCATCATCAAGTATTGCTTCATTCACCACGTCCCAACCTTTAATTCTGCCTTTATACCTGGAAACAACGGCTGTAATATGATTTCTCATGCGCTCTATTAGCACTTCTTTCGAAACCTCCTCTCCTCTTTCATTTTTAAAAAACCACGATGGCGCTTGTGAATGCCAGATTAGGGTATGACCTATAAGAAACATGTTATTGGCTTCGCCATACGCTACAAACTTATCTGCATCTTTAAAATTGAATTTGCCTTCCTGAGGTTGCAAATGCATACTTTTCATAGAATTTTCTGCAACAATAGAATTAAACTGGCTCTTTATTAGCTTGTCGGCAGCAGGATTTCTTTCCCAAATTTGGTTGAGATTTAAAGCAGTTCCAATGTAAAACTTCCCCTCAAAAGCTTGTTTTAATGATTCGACAATAGCTTTTTTTTGAGCATAGCTAAAACCGGAACAAACCAGTAGCAGCATAAGTAATAGATTCCTTTTCATTTAAAAAAATATATTTGGCAGTGAATATTTCTCAATTTAAAATTGAATTACGGTTTGAACACATTAGATTTATAATACCACATTTATACTGATTGATTTAAGGCGAGCTTCATCTGATGAACCTCCATACATAATGGTATAATTACCTGCTTTCGGACCAAGTCCATCTTTTGACGGATCATAAAATTCAAATGCTTCTGCAGTAAGCTGGAAATCCAGGTGTTTTGTTTCTCCAGCCGCAATAACTACCCTTTTAAATCCTTTTAAAGATTTTACCGGAGCATCAGGATCATCATTTCTCTTTACATATACCTGAACAACTTCTTCTCCTTTATTATTGGAGATGTTAGTAAGTGGTATTGATATGTTTAAAGTGTTGCCTATTTTAACTGTCCCAGATGTTAGCTTTGCTTCGCCATAATTGAATTTTGAATAACTTAACCCATGGCCAAATGCATAAAGAGGCTTCTCAGTCATATACCGATATGTTCTGCCCTGCATGCTGTAATTCTCAAAATCTTGTCTGCTGGTATCAGATGTTTTTAAAAGCGCGTTATCTAGTTGGCTTAAGCTTTTATAGAAAGTTATTGGCAATCTGCCCGCTGGATTATAATCTCCAAATAA
>NZ_JBEBVH010000287.1:0-4728 GCF_040392825.1 Pseudopedobacter sp. | reverse complement strand
AACGCAAGCAGTGCGCTTCCTGATTATTACACCTTGTTATTTTTTCATTTAGAACTTCAAATGCTTTACTGTTAAGCCATTGGTTATTAACTGGCGTAAAGAATCAATTCCAATTCGTAAGTGCAACTCTACATAATCCTGAGATTGTCTGGATGCGTCCCCTTCCGAAGTTTTTACTCCTTCAGGCGTCATGGGCTGATCTGAAACCAGCAATAAAGCTCCTGTAGGAATACTATTGGCAAATCCAACAGTAAAAATAGTTGCAGTTTCCATATCTATTGCCATCGCCCTTAAGCTTTGTAAATACTTTTTAAAATCCTTATCATGCTCCCAAACGCGTCTGTTAGTAGTATATACTGTCCCTGTCCAGTAATCTTTAGAATGTTCGCGTATAGTAGTAGAAATAGCTTTCTGTAGCGCAAAAGCAGGTAAAGCAGGCACTTCTGCCGGCAGATAGTCACCCGACGTTCCTTCGCCCCTAATTGCAGCTATTGGCAAAATAAAATCGCCTATATTATTTTTTGTTTTTAAGCCACCACATTTTCCCAGAAACAATACTGCCTTAGGCTTAATAGCGGTAAGCAAGTCCATAATAGTGGCTGCCAATGGACTTCCCATCCCAAAGTTAATAATGGTAATTCCGTTAGCTGTAACGCTTTGCATAGGCTTATCTAATCCATAAATAGGTGCGCCATCATTCCACTCAGAAAACAATTGTAAATATTTAGAGAAATTAGTCAGTATAATATACTCACTAAATTCTTTAAGCGGCTTACCAGTATATCTGGGTAGCCAGTTATTCACAATATCCGTTTTTGTTTTTAATCCCTTTTTTATTGGGGTATTCACTTCCTTATCCGGAGTTTTTACCGCAGCTCTTTTTACATTTTTTTCTTCGTTCATATTGGCAGCGTTTTAGTTAAAATAAAGTTACTAAGATTAGATAACAGCAGCGTACACAAAAAACACAGAAGCATACTTTTATTCCTTTAAACTTGTGCCTTTATGGTGGTTTATACAAAAACGCCCCGGTTTATTAACCGAGGCGTATATCTTAAGCAACTTTTAGTTTTTTCAGATCAGACTTTTCAAATTTTTCTTTTGCGTAATCCAGATCTATAAGCAGTTTCTTCGATTTCTGCTTCTGAGATGGTATCTCAAACATCGCATCTATCATTATTGCTTCACAGATTGATCTTAGCCCCCTTGCACCCAATTTGAATTCCAAAGCTTTATCAACTATAAATTCGTATACTTCTTTTGTAAAATCAAGCTCTATATCTTCAAATTCGAACAATTTTTGATATTGCTTAATTAAAGAGTTTTTAGGTTCGGTAAGGATGTTTAAAAGCGTTTCTCTATCCAGCGGATTTAAATAAGTTAATACAGGTACACGACCAATAAGCTCAGGAATAAGACCAAAAGATTTCAAATCCTGTGGAGTGATATACTTATACAGATTCGACAAATCTATTTCTTCATTTTCCTTTGCGAACTTATATCCTACAGTCTGAGTTCTTAATCTGTTAGCGATTTTCTTATCGATACCATCAAATGCACCTCCACAAATAAAGAGGATATTATTGGTATTAACCGGAATCATTTTCTGGTCTGGATGTTTTCTTCCTCCCTGTGGTGGAACGTTCACTATGGTACCTTCTAAAATTTTTAGTAAAGCCTGCTGAACGCCTTCTCCCGAAACATCTCTTGTTATTGACGGGTTATCACTCTTACGGGCAACTTTATCCACCTCGTCTATATAAACAATACCTCTTTCCGCAGCAGCAACATCATAATCTGCAGCTTGCAGCAATCTTGTCAGAATACTTTCTACATCTTCGCCTACATAACCAGCCTCGGTAAGTACGGTGGCGTCACAAATACAGAAAGGTACATTCAGGATTTTTGCTATGGTTTTGGCCAGTAAAGTTTTACCCGTACCGGTTTCTCCAACCATCATGATATTAGATTTCTCTATCTCAACCTCGTCTTTGCCAACCTTTTGGTTCAAACGCTTATAGTGGTTATAAACCGCCACAGAAAGCACCTTTTTAGCACTGTCCTGTCCTATTACATATTGATCCAAGTGTTTTTTTATTTCTATAGGCTTTAGCAAGGTAAGCGTTGCCTGTACGCTTTTATTTTTTCTTGAAGAAAACTCTTCCAATAAAATATCATTGGCCTGGGCAACACATTTATCACAAATATGTGCATCCAAACCAGCAATAAGCATTAAAGAGTCTTGCTTGCTTGCCCCACAAAAAGAACACCTAATATCTTTTTCTTTCTTATTCATTTGTTTTATTCGCGTTTACTCCCAAAATCTCATCAACCATACCGTAGTGTTTAGCTTCTTCTGCCTTCATCCAGTAATCTCTGTCTGAAGACTTTTCTACCCACTCGTAAGACTGACCAGAATGTTTAGAGATAATGTTATAAAGCTCCTGCTTTAATTTCAGCATCTCCCTTAAATTAATCTCCATATCTGCAGCTACCCCTTGCGCTCCACCAGATGGCTGGTGAATCATGATTCTTGAATGAGGTAAGGCTGCTCTTTTTCCTTTTGCTCCGGCGCACATTAATACCGCTCCCATAGAAGCTGCCATACCTGTACAAATCGTTGCAACCTCTGGTGATATGAATTGCATGGTATCATAAATACCTAAACCGGCATAGACCGAACCACCCGGAGAATTGATATAAATCTGGATATCTCTTTTTGCATCTGTAGATTGCAAAAACAATAACTGAGCCTGAATAATGTTAGCGTTCTGATCGTAAATAGCATCACCCAGAAAAATGATTCTATCCATCATTAAACGTGAGAAAACATCCATTTGCGCTACGTTCAATTGCCTTTCCTCAATAATGTACGGTGTCATTGATGTAGGAACATGCAAGCCCTGTACATTGTTGATATATTTATCTACATGCATTCCACCAATTCTATGGTGTTTTACAGCGTATTTTCTGAATTCGTTTTTATCTATCTTCATAGTCTTAAATAAATCGTTTTTCTAATATAACCAAACTTAGAGTAGGTACAATATATGACTTTCTCTGTTTTTTAAACAGCTTCGATGTTCAATATTATGTAATATTTTTTTAAGCGTAAAACTTATGGTCTTCTAAAAATATAAAGGACTAATGACAGAGACCTAATAAGCTATATAACAGCAGTTTTTAATTTTGGTTGTTAAAAAAACAAAAAGCAGCCCTAAAGCTGCTTTTAATAATATTTACGAAAATCTATTATTTTTCCAATTCCTGGAATTTGCTATAATCAATAGCCTTCTTGTCCAGAGTGACAATAGATTTCAAATGATCAAAAACTTTTTGAGCTCTTACTTCATCAAAAATACGATTTGCATTTTCTTTTTCCTGTAAAAACTGCACTGCGTATTGACTCAATTGCTCTTCGGTTAAAGCCTGAGGGCTATACATTCTGAACTGCGCGTCTAGACGTTGTTTAGCCGCTTCTAATACTTCTTCGTATTTAATTTCTAAGTTATTGTCTTTTACGATTTTGTTTTCTACTAAAGTCCACTTCAGGTTTTTAGCAAAATCTTCGTAACCTTTGTCCAGCTCTTCGTCTGTAAGTTCTTTATTAACAACTTTCAACCATCTTTTCAGAAATTCATCTGGAAGTGCAATTTTCGACGTTTTTTCTGAACCGTACTGGTAGATATCAGCAGCTAATTTACGATCAGCATCCTGAACAACCATAGACCCAACTTCTTCTTTAATTTTAGCTTTGAACTCGTCTTCCGTTTTTACTGCATCTGCACCAAAAAGCTTATCATAGAATTCCTGAGTCAAATCTGCCTCTTCTAACCTGTTTATGTTTTTAACAGTAATTTTGAATTTTCCTTTCGGAGAAGCTGTTCCTTCCTCTAATTTCAGGATTCTTCTTAATTGCTCATCATCGTTAATAGCTTTTACTAAATCAAAAGACTCAACAACATCTCCTTTTTTAAGGCCAATTAATTTCTTTTGAGCTTTATCTTCTACAACTTCCAATCTTAATGAAGTAGTGGTCTTTACGCCATCTTCTTTTTCAGAACCGTCGCTGCTTAACTCAGCAAAATCACCAAAAATTACATCTCCCGCTTCTACAACCTCAGGATTTGTCATTTTTCCGTAGCTTCTTCTAATATTTTTGATTCTGGAATCAAGCGTCTCGTCATCTACTTTAATATCATAAGATACCAATTTATCTTTTGAACTGAATTCCACGTTAATTTCCGGAGCCAGACCCAATTCGTAATTAAAAACAAACTCATCGTTAAAGTCCCAATTGAAAGCAGTATCATCTTCTTTTGGAAGTGGTTGACCTAAAATCTGTAAGTTGTTTTCCTGAATGTAGTTATTTACAGACTCTGAAAGCAGATTATTAATTTCATCAACAAGAATACTTTTTCCGTACATTTTTTTAATATGCGCAGGAGGAACCATACCTGGACGGAAACCTGGTAATTTAGCTTTCTTTGCTTGGTCTTTAATTGCTTTCTCTACTTTCGCCTGATAATCTTCAGGAGAAATCTTTACTGTTACAATTGCGTTAAGATCGCTGATCTTTTCCTGTGTAATATTCATTTGTGATGATTTTATTATCTTAAATAAATGCCATAAAACAAAACCCGCCACCCAATTGGGTAGCGGGTTTGCCTTTTGGTGCGGAAGAAGGGACTCGAACCCCCACGCCTCGCGGCGCCAGATCCTAAGTCT
>NZ_JBEBVH010000286.1:0-4740 GCF_040392825.1 Pseudopedobacter sp. | reverse complement strand
AAAGTTTATTTACTTATTTATTGCGTTTTTAAGCATGCTTCAGAGTGCTAAGGCGCAAACTATAGAAACTATTACCTGGACTTTATCCTCTAATACCTCAGGAGCATCAAGTTCTGCCAGTTTAGGTGCCTCAAATCAAGTTCTAGGTAGTGTTATTGAAGGTATTCAATATAACAGAAATTATAATGTGGGAACTGGTTTTCAGGATGTGGCAAGAACTACTGGAAAACAACTGCCTACAGCTTACGATGCAAACTCGTATGTAGAATATAAAGTCGCTGTTCCGGTTGGAAAAAAATTCAGACTAACTAATATTAATTTTTATGCATTAGGGGGAGGAACAGGTGGAGCGAAAATGGCTGTTTATTATTCTTTAAATAGCTTTCTTGAATCAGCGCCGGTTGGAAAAATTAAATACGAACTAACAAAAGAATATGATAATAATATAACTACCGGAGCAGTAGCTTTGATAAACAGTGGTGCTGTGGCTACTGATGCCGGTAAGGAAGTTGCAGATATCAATACCGATATTGAAATTGGCCAGGGAAAAACGTTAAGTATTAGAATTGATATTTGGGCCGGGTCTGCCAATAGATATTTTGCATCTAAAAATTTTAAATTGACGGGAACATTAAGTGACGACGATAGCGCTGTTGCTACTCAATATAACCTGACGACAACTTTAAATAATGCAAGCGCAGGGACGATCTCGAAAACGCCAAATAATTTAACTTATGATGAGGGAGCTTTGGTTAGCCTGCAGGCAGCCTCAAATTTTGGCTACAAGTTTGTTAAATGGGTAGACGCTAATAATGCCGATGCAGAATTGTCTGTATCAAATCCATATGTGGTTACAATGGACGCTGCCAAAAATATTAAAGCAGTATTTGAAACCGTAGCAACTTATAATTTTACGGTAAATAAAACAGGTTCAAACTGGGGCGATGTAAAACTATCCCCTGAGCCTGTAAGCGGAAAATACGAGGCTGGAACAGAGGTAACCATGACGGTAACTCCAAATGCTGTAAGCACTTTCAGCTATTGGGAAGATAATTCTACAGTATTACAAAGAACAGTTATTGTTAATGCAGACGCAACTTACACCGCCACGTTTGATGAAATTCCCTTTATAGTAGGATGGGATTTTATGGATCAAACTACCAAACAAGATAAAACTGCCGATTATTACGCAGAGAGCACCAATACAGGTATGATATCTGCATATTCTGCTTCGAATGCCTCTGTAGCCTGGTTGTCCAGTGCCGCGAGTTATTCTCCGTCTTATCCGGCAGCAAGATTATGGACACCGGCTGCTGACTTTAATGCCGGAAACCCGAGATATTTGAAAGCACAATTCTCTACAGAAGGCTATAAGAATATCCAGGTAAAATCAATGGTAGCAGCTTCTTATCAGGCTTATTCCGTTTATAAACTACAATATTCTTTAGACGATATTTCTTATACGGATATAGCAACTGTAGATATATCTGGCAAATATAACAGCAGTTGGTCCGATCTGAATGCTACCTTACCACAGGAAGCAGAAGGAAAGCCAAGAGTTTATTTGAAATGGGTGGCAGATAAAGGAAGCGCTAAACTTGACGGTAATGCAAGCAATCCTGGATCTGACGTTGAAGGCATTGCCTATACCAATGTATTTGTGTATGCAGATAAAGAAATCGTAAATGATACAGATGCTCCGGAATTAATTTCTTCTGTACCGGCTGTAGGTTCGGCTACAGCAACCGTTAATGGTTCTGTTGTGTTAACATTTAATGAACGGGTAAAAGCAGGAACGGGTAATATCACGTTAGGAACAAAAGTGCTTTCCGGCGTTTACGGAACAAAGTCCGTTACATTCGCTTATGAAAAATTGAGCTATAATACATCATATACCGTAACTATACCGGCCGGAGCTTTAATTGACATGTCTGGGAATGCTTATGCCGGAATTACTTTTACCTTTACTACAGCAAACAGAACACAGCCAACTAAAAAAATGTTTGATGCGGTTGTGGCAAAAGATGGTTCGGGAGATTATCTGTCAGTAATAGATGCCATAGCAGCAGCGCCTGGTAACAGGGTAACTCCATGGTTAATTTATATCAAGAACGGAAAATATACCGGACATCATGATATACCTTCGAGCAAACCTTTTATACACTTAATTGGCCAAAGCCGCGATGGTGTAATTATCTCTGATAATCTACTTTCCGGTGGCGAAAATGCTGTGCATGTTTCTGTAGGAGCAACCATGGTGGTAAATTCTACAGATTGCTATTTCGAAAATCTGACTTTAGAAAATAGTTGGGGTTACGAACAGCTGGCAGGGCCACAGGCATTGGCTTTGTTTTCGACGAAAGACAGATTTACCCTTAATAATGTTTATCTCAGAAGTTACCAGGATACTTATTTAACTTCATATAATAATGTGTCAGACAGGCACTATATTAAAAATTCGAGAATAGAGGGAGCTGTTGATTTTATTTATGGGGCCGGAGATGTGTTCTTTGATCGGGATACCATTTCTGTAAATAGAGATGCAGGTGGCTATATTGTTGCACCAAGCCACAAGCCGGAAACTGCTTACGGTTATGTATTTAGTGATTGCATATTAATGAAAGATAGAGTATCCAGTGTAATTACTTATTTAGGAAGACCATGGCAGGGATCACCAAAAACTGTATTCCTGAATACAAGGTTATTGGACGGAATAAGTATCTATCCTAAAGGATGGTATTATAAAATGGGAGCTATACCAGCGGTATTTGCAGATTACAATACCATGGATATAAATGGTAATGCGATAGATTTAAGCCAGCGTATAGAAGATTATGAGTACGATGTTAAAGATGGAAGCGGAAATGTTACCGGAGTAGTAACAGGTAAAGCTAAAAAATCACTTACACCTTCAGAAGCAGCAGGCTATAGCTATGAAAATGTTATTCTCAGAAATGGAGATAGCTGGGATCCGCGTTTAATGACAGAAGCTCCCGACAAGCCAACAAATCTATCCCTTAATAATAATGAGCTTACATGGAATGAAGTAGATTATGCAAGATTGTATATTATATTCAGAAATAATCAAGTAATAGGTTTTTCGCTAAATGGCACATATACAGATGCAACGGCAGTACAAGAAACAAATTATGCCTATAAGGTTCAGGCAGTAGGAGAGTTTGGAGCTTTAAGTGCAGAATCAGAAGTAATACAAACTTTACCAATTACCGGCTTACAGGTAAAAGCTGTTAAAGCAGGACAATCTGTGCAACTTAACTGGAGCACTTTAACAGAGAAAGGAACTTCTCATTTTACTATAGAAAGAACAATTGACGGAAAGAATTTTGAGGAATTAGGAAATATAAAAGCCACAGGAAACAGCAATATAAAACAAACGTATTATTTTACAGACCATGCACCGCTGGCCGAAACCAATATTTATAGAATAAAGGCCATAGATTTTGATGGACATACCGAATACAGCGATTTAGTTTCCGTAAGATTTACAAATAATGTAAACATAGCTGTATATCCTAACCCGGCAACCGAATATATCAAACTATCTTCTACGGTATCAAAAAATAACATTAGTATATACGATATGACAGGTAAAAAAGTATTTACTGCTCAACAGGCAGAAAATAATCAGAATTTTAACATCTCGGGTTTACCAATAGGAATATATATAGTAGAAATAAATGATGTTAATGGTAATAATCATGTAACCAGATTGGTAAAAAAATAAAATGAACGGTCGGTTTAGATGGTGTTGATAGTTAGCCTCGGTAGAATTGTTAGATATCTTCAATTAGTATAAGTTTATGAGAATTTTTGTTTTTTCGTTTTTTTTAATTTTTCTAGGCTCACAAATATCAGCACAGAATAAACTATATCCATTTCAGGATAATCGTCTGCCCTTTGACAAGAGGGTAGACGATCTGTTACAACGTCTCACTGTAGAAGAAAAAGTCTTACTGATGCAGGACGTGTCCAGACCAATAGAACGTTTGGGAATTAAACAATACAACTGGTGGAACGAAGCATTGCATGGTGTAGCCAGGGCAGGTTTGGCAACGGTATTTCCACAGCCCATCGGTATGGCGGCGTCTTTTGACAGAGATGCACTGTTTAATGTGTTCAATGCAGTTTCAGATGAAGCAAGGGCAAAGCACAATTATCATTTGTCGCAGGGGAGCTATGGCCGATATGAAGGTTTAACCATGTGGACTCCAACAATCAACATTTTTAGAGATCCGCGTTGGGGCAGAGGTATAGAAACCTATGGCGAAGACCCATACCTTACTGCGGTAATGGGCGTTCAGGCGGTAAAAGGATTACAGGGCCCTTCCAATGGGAAATACGATAAATTACATGCCTGTGCCAAGCATTTTGCCGTTCACTCCGGTCCGGAATGGAACAGACATTCCTTTGATGCTGCGAATATTAAACAAAGAGATTTATACGAAACTTATTTACCGGCCTTTGAGGCTTTGGTAAAAGAAGCCAAAGTGCAGGAAGTTATGTGTGCCTATAACCGGTTTGAAGGAGATCCGTGTTGTGGAAGCGATAGGTTATTACAACAAATATTAAGAAAGAAATGGGGTTTTGAAGGTATAGTAGTAGCCGATTGCGGGGCTATTGCAGATTTTTTTAAAGAAAATGCACATAAGACACATCCCGATGCTGCTTCAGCATCTGCAGCTGCGGTATATAGCGGAACAGATCTGGACTGTGGATCCA
>NZ_JBEBVH010000285.1:0-4742 GCF_040392825.1 Pseudopedobacter sp. | reverse complement strand
TAAGAGCCTTTTTCAAATTCATCATTTCGGTACGAGCAGTGGTCTTTCGGAGCGGCTATTGTGTACCCATAAGTTTGCATACTTTAGCTCGTGTTTTTCGTAGGGCCTGCTTTCAGAAAGACCTTACCTGGGCGGAAGCCATGCGAAAAGATCATTACTCAGATAAAAGCACTCCTTTTTCAAAAACATTCTCGGGCAGAAAGGCTTATCTTTAAGCCGACATGACCTGCTTTATAACAGAGAGATATTAGTGATAAAATAGAGGGTTTATAGAGGGTTCATAGAGGTAGAACTCTATAAAGTCACTGTTTTAACATTCTTTTATCGATATATTAATTACCGTAATTGAGTATGCTTGGGGTATGAAAGTGGGAAGAAAAACGGGAGAAAGTAGGCCATCTGCCCGAGTGTTCAGCGATAACAACAGCCCGCTCTGAAAACATTCAGAGAGAACGTCTGCAGTTCCTTAGCTGAAACTTTGGCACCGCCGTTCCATTATTGATGGTCTGTGTGCTATTCTAGGGGATTTGTCTTTGCCCACTCATTCGAAATGGCGCGGTATTTAAAGCCATTGCAAAGATGTGCCCACACAATAGGAAAAATCGGAACAGGCTTTTGCTGTAAAGTAGCCCCTTTCGGCAATGCTATTAACCTGAGTTCGATTAATATTTCATTGTTTTGAGTGATTTGGAGATTATTTCATGCTGAGATTGCCTGACTGCCGATCAGGCAGGCTTTGTTCCTCGCGATGACGCCCCTATTTTTGTCAAAATTAACAAATTCGTGATGGAAACGCTCAGATTATGGTTGTAAAGTAAATAATCATAGTACTTTTCTAAAGAAGTCTGGCTTTAATCTTATTTTTGTACAAACGCAAAGAAAATGCAAATAAAGGAGTCTTTGATCCAGAGATATTGTAATTCTATTACCGAATATAGCAGATTCAAAACGGTAGAAGTAAAGATAGGGAATGTATTATTGGGAGCTCACCATCCAATTAGGCTACAGTCTATGACTACTGTAGATACTATGGATACCGAGGGTTCTGTTGCGCAAAGTATCAGAATGATTGATGCAGGCTGTGAACTAGTGAGAATTACTGCTCCATCTATTAAAGAAGCCAAAAACTTAGCAAATATTCGTAAGGAATTAGATGCAAAAGGTTATTCCACACCTCTGGTTGCCGATATACATTTCACTCCAAATGCTGCGGAAGAGGCGGCAAGATGTATAGAGAAAGTGCGTATCAATCCTGGAAATTATGCAGATAAGAAGAAATTCGAAGAAATAAACTATACTCCGGAAGCCTATCAGAAAGAATTGGAACGAATTAAATCCAAATTTGCGCCACTCGTTCAGATCTGTAAGGAACACGGTACTGCTATGCGTATAGGAACTAATCATGGTTCGTTATCCGATAGAATTATGTCCTGGTATGGAGATACTCCAAAAGGAATGGTAGAGTCTGCAATGGAGTTTATCAGGATTTGTCAGGATTTGGATTATCATCAACTGGTAGTTTCCATGAAATCCAGTAATCCGCAAGTCATGGTTCAGGCTTATCGTCTATTGGTACATACCATGATGCAGGAAGGAATGAATTACCCATTGCATTTAGGAGTTACCGAAGCAGGAGATGGAGAAGATGGAAGGATCAAGTCTGCAGTGGGTATTGGGACGTTGCTGGAAGATGGCTTGGGCGATACCATCCGGGTATCGTTAACCGAAGAGCCGGAATATGAAATTCCGGTTGCCAGAGTTTTAGCAGAGCGTTACCATCAAAGAGCTAAACAAAATACAAGGATAGCTGAAGAAGCAGATGTTTTCATTCCGGAAGATTTTTCTCCGTTTGAATATAAAAAGCGAGAAAGTGCAGAATTGAATACTTTTATTGGCGGGAATCAGGTACCAAGAGTAATTTTGGATATTTCTAAACAGAATTTAAAAGATCCGTTTATTTTAGGTGATGCAGGTTATTTGTATGCTGCGGCCTTGGATAAATATAGCATGGGCGATCAATCTATAGATTTTGCTTATCTGGGCGATCAATTACCTTCTTTTAGTTTTCCCGGCAATCTAAAGCAATTGTATAACTATACGACCTGGTTAAACCTGAAAGAAAATTACAATTGTCACCCGCTGTTCACTTTAGAAGAATACGTTGCAGCAGAGAGAAGAGATCAGGCTTTAAATTTGGTAAGTGTTAAAAGAAGTGATATCTATACAGAAGCATTTGCTAATATTCCGTTTGATGCTACTTTGGTTTTTGTGTTAGAAACCAATGAAATACATGGAATGGCCGATCAAAGAGCTTTCTTTTTCAAGCTTATGGAAGCTGGAATTAATACGCCGGTAATTGTTAAGAGATCCTATCAATTCGATAGTGGAGTACAAGAAGATATTAACTTAAAAGTACAGCTTTATGCTGCTACAGATCTGGGGGCCTTGTTATTAGATGGGTTTGGAGATGGTGTTTGGATTGATGCTCCTCAAGTTCCATTGAAATTTAATGTATCTACAGCTTTTGGTATTTTACAGGCTACTCGTTCCAGAATATCTAAAACAGAATATATTTCTTGTCCTTCCTGTGGCAGAACCCTTTTCGATTTACAGGAAACTACTCAAATGATCAGAAGTAAGACGGATCATCTAAAAGGCATTAAAATCGGTATCATGGGCTGTATAGTAAATGGACCGGGAGAAATGGCAGATGCTGATTATGGCTATGTAGGAGCAGGACCAGATAAGATTACTTTATACAGAGGCAAAGAAGTAGTGAAAAAGAACGTTCCCTCGGCCGATGCTTTAAATGAACTGATAGAGATTATCAGAACTGATGGGGTATGGGTAGAGAAGGAGTAAGTAAGATTCTACGTTTTAAGTAGCAAGTTCTTGCGAATTGTAGGGTACCGATTTTAATGTTAAATTTATTTCTCGCTATTTTTGGTACAGATATAGATAGCTGTTTCTCTGAAAACTGATATCTCTATTTTATGAAAACATCTAAAATTTTATGGGTAGCGGCCTCTGTAGCCCTAATCTCATTTTGTTTGTCTTCTTGCGGTGTATCTATACCCGAAGGGGCCCGGGCGGTAAAGCCATTCGACCAACAACGTTATTTAGGGAAATGGTATGAAATTGCCCGTTTAGATTTTAAACATGAGAGAAATCTCAATCAGGTAACAGCCGAATATTCCTTAAATGAAGATGGATCTATCCGAGTTCAAAACCGTGGATATGATTATGTAAAAGAGAAGTGGAAAGAAAGTGTAGGTAAAGCGAAATCTTTAGATACAGATAAAAAAGAAGGGCGGTTGAAAGTTTCTTTTTTCGGACCTTTTTACTCGGGATATAATGTAGTAGCTATAGACCCAGATTATAAATATGCCTTAGTCTTTGGAGACAGTTTAGACTATATGTGGATATTATCCAGAACAACTTCTATTCCTGAAGATATTAAAAAGGATTACCTGGAAAAGGCAAAGGCTATAGGTTACGATACAGATAAATTAGTATGGACAGAACATAAATAAATGTGCTGTCCATTTAGTTTTTATATTTTTTCGCCCTTTGCAAGCTTGGTCTTACGGTTATCTTGCCACAAATAATGCATTAAAGTGTTTAAAACAACTGCATTCCAATCATTGTGCAAGCTTAAAAGCACTTTTTTCTTTTTATTACTAACACTTTCGATATGTAAGATACCTTTATTCAGGTAATATTTTAAATCGGACCAGGGAGTAATCTCAGTTTTTGTTTTTCCGAAAAACCAGGTTTTATAAGACATCGAAACACCCTGGTTATTAACTGTTGTTGGTCCAACATTAAAGCTCTGTTGTTCGTTTAACGTATCTATAAACTGCCCTATAAGGCTCTTTTTTACATATTGCCATAAACCAGACATAATGTAATAATAAGTATGGTCTTCCTCGAGAAGTTCCTGTACTTTAGAACTTTCAAAGTTAATGCTTACAGATTTATTGTCTTTGCCTAGAATATCAATATTGTAAGCTTTTTTAGTAGGTGTTTTAACAGGTCCAATTAAAGATACACCATATTTAATGGCTTGAATTTCATTGCATGGAATTTGTATCTTATTAACCTCTATATAATCTTTATTTATTTTAACCTTCTGTCCGGAGGAAGGTAATTGAATGTCTACGTCGAAGTTGTGGTTTAGCATATACGAATATATGATATATAAAATCTAAATTCAAAAGGGAAAAATCAAAATTCTTGTATTTTGAAACAGTTTCTCTGTCTTAAATATATGGTTAGAAAAGAGTTCCGGATTTAATTTTACCAAGATGCTGATACGCTGCAGGTGTAGCTTCTCTACCTCTGGAGGTACGCATTAAATAACCTTCCTGAATTAAAAACGGTTCATACACCTCTTCTATGGTTCCTTCGTCTTCGCCAACAGCAGTTGCTATTGTTTTTAAACCGACAGGTCCACCTCTAAATTTATCAATTATAGTGGAAAGAATACGGTTATCCATCTCGTCCAGGCCATGCTCGTCTACATTAAGTGCATTTAAGGCATATTTAGCAATCTCAGTGTCTATTTTTCCGTTACCTTTAATTTGTGCAAAATCTCGCGTTCTCCTTAATAAAGCATTGGCAATACGAGGTGTCCCGCGACTTCTTCTCGCAATTTCATAAGCGCCGGTTTCTGTTATAGGGGTTTTTAAGATATATGCCGACCGAATTACTATAGTAGTAAGTAGTTTTGCATCATAATA
>NZ_JBEBVH010000284.1:0-4744 GCF_040392825.1 Pseudopedobacter sp. | reverse complement strand
AAAAAACCGGAAATTAGAAAAATGAATAGTCCTGTTAATAGCAATCCTGATTTTAAAGGTGTTTTCGGAGATAAGCGAATTGCCCGTCGCGCTTCGGAGGTTCTCAATAAGTTAATCATTGGTCGCAGCATCAGCTTACGGCAGATAAGCAGTGATGATTCGCAGCAGCGGAGCTTTTACCGGCTGTTCAACAATGAGAGCTTTAGTGAATCTGGTATAATCAGCAGTATAATTTCCCGCAGTGCTGAATTGAGCAAAGACAGGCACCTGCTGTGCATTCAGGATACAACAGAGTTCAACCTAAGCCCACATCGGGGGCGCCTGAAGGCCAGGAGCGGTCTGGGTACAACCTCCCGGGATGATATCATGGGATTCATGCTCCATAGCAGCTTGGTGGTAGATGCCCAGAGGAGCCATGCTTTGGGCTATTCCTATATAAAAACCTGGGAAAGAGCAGAGGAAGCCCCTGATCGTGATGGGTACGAGCGGTTACCCATAGCAGCAAAAGAATCGTATAAATGGATCGCCGCCGCTAAGCAAAGCAAGGAATTATTAAAAGAGTCAAGGTGCATCACTATCGTGGCAGACCGCGAAAGCGATATCTACGACTTATTCGGGGTTTGCCAGAAAGGGAAGGTAGAAGTACTTATCCGCTCACGACATGACCGGCGTTTATCCGGAGGGCAAAAGATGAGTACCCGTCTGGACAGCCTGCCCGTTATGCACCAATACGATCTTGCTGTACCGGGAGATATCAGGAAAGGCAGCCAAAAGCGTATTGCCCGTATGGGATTGAAGTGGTTTAAAACAGCGCTTTTAAAACCCCATAGCTGTAAGGATAAAGAATTGGCCCCATCGCTGCCCGTATATGTGGTGGAAACCCGTGAGCTTAGCAGAACGGGCAAAGGTATACAGTGGCGGATACTTACCACCCATGAAATAACCAGTACGGAAAGCGCTCTCCAAGCTATCCTATGGTATAAAGAACGCTGGCACATTGAGCAGATCCACCGCTTGCTGAAGACAGAGGGCTTCCGGATAGAAAGCTCCCAGCTGGAACAGGGATGGGCCATCCGAAAGCTCACCCTTCTGGCAATGATGGCAAGTCTCAGGGTATTGCAGATGATGCTCTGCTATCTGGACGACAATGAACAGCCCATCGGAGATGTATTTGACCAGAACGAGCAGGAATGCTTAAGATCGATCAATAGAAAATATGAAGGGAATACCGAAAAACTTAAAAATACGGAGACAGAAAACACCCTCAAGTGGGCCACATGGATTATTGCCAGATTAGGTGGTTGGAAAGGCCGGTCTTCACAAAGAAAGCCTGGCCCGATTGTTTTACAAAAGGGACTGGCTAAGTTCTATAATATTTATGAAGGGTGGAAACTATATCAGGATGACTGTTAAGATGTGTACACACAGTAGCCCTCATGGAGAGGGACAAATAAACAATGGCAGTGTAAAAACCAATGGTACAGCACAAAATACAGCGTGTTACTTTTATAATTGGGATGCTTCGTTGCACTCAGCATGACGAAATTATGAATGGTCTCTCCGTTAGCTTAATGCCTATGCGAAGCGAGTTTCGAACAGACTACTGAGACGTAAAGTCCTGTGCGCAAGCAAGCATTGAAGTTAACTATCAACAACAATCTCTGTTTCATTCTCTGTCGGATGCCCGGTACAAATCAGCACCCTTCCATTCTCTACTTCATCATCCGTTAAAACCTCATTATAATCCATTCTTACCCCACCTTTAATACAATTTGCAGCACATGTTCCACACATTCCGGCCCGACATGAATAAGGCAATTTAATTTCATGTTCCAATGCTACATCCAATATTCTCTTAGTATAAGGAACTTCAAATTGATAAACCTGATTTTGAAAATGCAACCTTACCGAATAAGTATTTCTGTCTATTACCTTTTCTGTCTGGTCATCGTCATCAGCCTCATCTTCCGGCAGGACAAAAGTTTCTCTTTTAATATTTTCGGCAGGAAACCCCATCCCCAGCAAACAAATTCTGCATAAATCCATATAAAATATTGGTCCACAGGTATAAAACAAGGCCTCGTTTTTGTCAAACTCTAACTCATTTTTGATGATCTCTTCTATATAGAACCTGTTTAGACGCGCTTTCATAAGATTTTTACTATTACTAAAAATCCAAATAATATGCAAACGGTCCGGATATTGCTCCTGCCATTGTTTCAACTCCTCCCAAAAGAGCGTATCCCCTTCAGATTTATTACTGTAAACCAAAACAATTTTTGATTTACGCTCTTTCACTAAAGCTGTTTTCAATATGGAAAATAGAGGCGTTATTCCTACACCAGCGGCAAAAAGAAAAATGGTACGTTCTAAATCTTCTTTGGGTTTGTACACAAACAGGCCATTAGGATCCTGTGCAGTTAACTCATCGCCTATGCTTATTCCATGATGCAAAAAACGAGAAATCTCACCGTTATCAATCCTTTTTACAGTAATACTTATAGGTTCGTCTACATCTGGTGAACTATTGAATGAATACGAGCGCCTGATTTCCCGCTCGCCAAAATGAAATACCAAAGATAGGAACTGACCGGCTTGATACGGCGGGAAATCTGAATTTACCGGAACCAGTTTGAAAGTAATATTTTCTCCAGGCTGCGGAATAATGTCAATAACTCTTAGCTGATGCATTTTAACTTCTAATATACTTACAACATCAGCAAAATAGGAAATTAGCCTAATAAAGACAGTAAATTTATTGCAATAATAAAAAAGTCGGGTTTAAAACCCGACTTTCTTTTTTAATTCATTTGTGCCGCTTCTGCTGCCAACTGCTTTCTTTTTTCCTTAACGTACTCGTTTTGCTCTGCATTGAGTACTTTGTAATAAGCAGTGGTTCTTTCCTTAGTCAATCTTTTGATTTCAGCCTTTTTTTCTTCGTCTGTTAAAGCAGAATTAGCTCTTACTTTTTTCGACTCTGCTTTAAAGTCATCCATCAATTTGTTGATTGCCGCTTTCTGCTCAGGAGTTGCCTTCAACTCGTCCAAAAATTCAGGAGAATAATAAGCGGGTAGTTTTACAGCAGGTTTTTTATCCTGTGCATTCGCAGACACTAATAGTCCTACAGCCAAAAAAGCTGTCATAAAAAATCTTTTCATTTCTAATTTAAATAGGTACACCAATATTGATGCTTTTTTATGACATTTGCAATACATTTCTCCTTTTTTTTAAAATTTTTCTCTTTTAGCGGTTTTTATATAAGTATATTAGTGCACTAATTAGCGCTCACTTGATTAACCTTTTTAACTACAAAACTCCGCGTAGATATGCGGCAGATTTCAGGGCTTTTTGTACCTCAACGAACCTGAAAAATGTGTATCTCTTGAGTGTATGTTCGCTATGTATAAATCTATTCAATAGGTTGTTTGCTCTTTTCTTTTGGCAAGATATCAAAGCTATGGAGAACTATCTTGAGCTATCCTTATTAAACTGGATTCAAATTTTTGCGGCTATTATTTTCATATATCTATCAAAACAAGCTACAAAATATGATTGGCCCAGAAAGCAAAAAGACATATTAATTTTTGCATTTATCATCACCATATTAGTAACTACGTTTAGCGTAAGTTATATTATTTCCTTATATAATACAAAGAATACTTTAACGGTATTCTTAATAGGTATAGTAACCGTTTCACTTTTTTTTGCTATCGAGTATAAAGAAATAGTAACGGCCACTGTTTTTATAGTTATAGTATTTGTTCTTGCAATCCTGTTTGTTCCCTTATCAGTAAATCAGAAAGTAATGAATGTATACGCTGCGGTATTTTTAGGCTTCATTTTACTATGTTTTTCCAGATACAATTATTATTTCAAATCGCAGCATTTTGTAAAAATTAAACAGTTGGAGGAGAAAAACCGAGAAATTGAAATATTAAATACCAGAAAAAAAGAAATACTAGCCTTTGTAGCTCATGATTTGCGTACCCCATTAAGCAATATAGAAGCTTTAAGTGAGATGATTGCAGAAAAATATGAGCCTAATCTAATAGAACTAATTTCAAGATCTGCCGGGCAAGCACAACAAATTATACATGACTTAATTGAAGCAGAAAAAGAACATCAGGAACTCCTTTTAAGACAAAAGGTAAATGTTTATAGTTATGTCAGATCAATAACCGATAAATGGCAAATAGACAATTCAAGAAAAATAGTATTAATAGCAGAAGGTTACTTAGATATCGATGTTGAGATAAACACATCTAAAATAGAACGTGTTATGGACAACCTGATTAGCAATGGTCTTAAATTTTCACCCAAAGAAAGCAATCTCGAAATTATCTTAAGTCAGGAAGATACATTTGCAAATATAACTGTTAAAGATTATGGTATAGGTATACCTAAAGAATTACAACAACATCTCTTTAGCCAGTTTTCTGCAGCAGGTCGTACGGGATTACAAGGAGAAAAATCTATAGGTTTGGGACTGCATATTTCCAAGAAAATTGTAGAACAACATAACGGGACTATCTCAGTAGTAAGCAATGAAAATAAAGGAACTGCTTTCACCATTCAGATACCAATTGCCTCTTAATTACTCAGATTCGGCCTTAATTTTATTTTTTTCTTCTATCCATTTAGACATAAATCTGGTAGATGCCATTTGATGATGTTGCAGCATTTTCCCTATAAAATTCCCCATTCTATGCATTTCCAAATTTTTCTTTACCCATTTTACATGATT
>NZ_JBEBVH010000283.1:0-4766 GCF_040392825.1 Pseudopedobacter sp. | reverse complement strand
AGATTATCGTCCTTTTAGTCAACAAAACCTGTCCGCAATCTATTTGTCATGGACTTCAGTAGCTAAAGACGTTAAGGTTTATCAATCTATTGACAATGGTAAAATCTGGAATCTAAGTAATACACATGTTGAAAACGGAAAAATCCGTATCTCCAATTTAGAAGAAGGAAAGCGCTATCAGTTCCAGCTTTTCAACAAATCCGGAAAGCCTTGTTCTCAACAGATCTATCACTTTACGGGAAAGCAAAATATAAAAGCGTTTGGAGCAAAAGGTGATGGAACTACAGACGATACCAAAAAGATTAATGAAGCCATTGCTCAGTTAAGTAAGGATGGAGGTGGAATCTTATTATTCGATAAAGGAACATTTTTAATACGTACCGTACATCTTAAAAGTAACGTATGGTTATATCTCGCCAAAGATGCAACTCTAAAAGCGCTAAAAGGAACTGATGCTCCAGAGTGCACCTGGTTTAGCGATAGGCAATACAGGTATGGTTTATCTCCAACGGACAAAGGTCCATACGAAAACCCGGAAAACTGGTTAACAAAACAAGATGTAGGCCATACATTTTTTAGAAATGCAATGTTCTTTGCTGAGAGAACAGACAATATTAAGATTATTGGTAATGGAAGAATTACAGGCGACGGCAATTTGATAACAAGCGATAAGGTGATGAATAACGAACCAGAGAAGCGAGCCGATAAAATGTTTTCTCTAAAACTGTGTACAAACATCGAAATAGGCGGAATAGAAAGAAACGAAGATTTATGGTACGATGAACAAAAAGACGAACCCTATTATATGCTGTCAAACAGAGCAAAAGATTTCGATGTAAATAACATGTTAAATATAGACAGAGCAGGTCATTTTGCACTTTTAGCAACCGGAACCGATCATGTTTATGTTCACAATACCTATTTCGGGAAAAATCATACGGCTAATGCAAGAGATATTTATGATTTTATGGCTTGCAACAATGTTACTGTAACTAATATTTATTCCAAAGTAAGTTCGGATGATATTGTTAAGCTGGGGTCTGATTGTGCTTTAGGCTTTACCAGACCAGCGAAGAAATTCAGGATACGGAATATTATAGGAGATACCAATTGTAATTTATTTCAAATTGGTTCAGAAACGGCAGATGATATAATGGATGCCTGTGTAGACAATATTTTTGTTTTGGGCGCTAATAAAGCCGGATTCTCCATTTCTACAAATGATGGAGGACATATCAAAGATATTCATTTGAATTGTGGTCATACCGGAACAATCCATTCACGATCGCAGATGAGGAGAACAACAACACCTTTTTTCATTTCTATTTCTAATAGAGGAAGGATATCGGGAGCAAACGTAAGCAGACATAAATTTTATGAGAACGGTGTAAAACACGATGAGTTACTGGTAAATAATGTGAATATTGGAAAAGTGGAAAATATCCTGTTAAATGGAGTAGATATTACTGAGGTATACGGAGGCAGTTCTTATGGAAATGACGCGGTAAGGTGGAAACCTTTTGATGGAAAACAGAAAAAAGCAACGGCTATTGTTGCCGGTTATGCATTACCAGAAGATGATAAAGTAGAAGGTGGTTTAAATTTCAGATTTCCAGATAACCAGTATATAGGGTATATTCAAAATATTATTTTTAATGATGTTCATATCTTAACAAAAGGAGGAAATCCGGTTTCTGATAAACAAAAATCACCACCGGAGTTGGGAGTTGGGCAGTATAATGTTTCCAATTTAGGAGTACAACCCTCTTACGGATTGTGGGCTCGACATGTGAAAAACCTCGAAATAAAAAATAGTTCGTTCGATTTTGAAAGTAACGATGACAGGTATGTTTTGTTCCTTGATGATGTTGAAGGAGCAATAATCAACACTGTTACCATGAGGAAAGGAAAACATAATGATGAATTTATTGCCACTAAAAACTCTGGTAAAATTAAAATAGATAACGCTACTGCTTTTAATAGAGAACCGAGAGATGCTGTTAAACTAAATCTGAGGGAAAAACAGAAGTGCCAAAGCGAGACGGTTTATTTAGCCGAGTAAGATGCTGAGAAAGCATAATGAATTGCAAAAATGATTAAGTGTTTTTTAGACAAAAATTGCTTAGTTGCATTACACTTATTAGTACTGTCTAAAAAGGAAAATTTAAAAAGTTTGCTTAACACCATGATGTAATTAAAACATGAGATTCTTATCGATATTTATTTTAAAAATAGCCCTTGCCGGAGTTATCCAGGCGCAAACGGTGGTGCCGCTTTGGAAAGATTACGTTAAAGCAAAGAAAGCAGGAGAGATTCCATTTTTACCTGATTTTTCTTATGCAGGATATCACTTTTCGGAAAAGCCAATTCCGGATGTAAGCAAACGTAAATATTTTAATGTAATTGATTTTGGTGCAAAGCCAGATGACGACATCTCTGATGAGGCAGGTATTCAAAAAGCAATTAACGCTGCTGAAGAAAATCCTGGAGGAGGAGTGGTTTTCTTTCCAAAGGGAAAATTCATTATCAATGGAGATACGCTTAAAAGATACCAGATAAGAATTGCAAAAAGCAATATTGTACTTAAAGGAAGCGGTGCAGGAGTAGGAGGAACAGAAATTTACCAGCCAAATATGTGGGTAAATAACCGCTCTATTTTGTTCAAAGCAGAAAACAACAGATCAGAAAAGCTGGCAACTATAGTTAAAGATGCGCCAAGAGAGACTTTTGCAATTGAAGTTGACAATACCAACAAGCTAAAACCGGGGCAAGATGTAATAATTCGCCACAGGAGTGAAGAATACACCCGTAAATATTTTGCTCCTCAGGAATTAAAGCCACAATGGAGTAGACTATTCGGAGAAAAAGGAGGTATGCAGATTATGGAGATTCACACTATTAAAAGCATAAACGGAAATAAAATAACCTTTCAGAACCCTTTGCATTTAGAAGTGACCTTAGTAAAATCTGCTCCGTTTGAATTATACAGCTATTCAGCTTTGGAAGAATGTGGAATAGAGGATATCTTGTTTTCTTCCAATTGGAAATCTTATCCGGAAGAATTTGTACACCACAAAAATGCCATTCACGACAATGCTTATCTGGCCGTTGGAATGGAAAATGTTAAGAACAGTTGGGTAAGAAATTGTGAGTTTAGAGACTGGAACGATTGCCTGTCTTTTCGCGCCGGATATGCTGTTACTATAGAAAATGTTCAGTTCACTGGCAAAAAGGGCCATACTTCACTGCATGCAAGATCAGGTTATGGAGTTTTAATTAAAAAATGTGGATTTAATGGATCCCATCATCATGGTCCGGGAACTGGTTACAGTGCTACGGGAACAGTCATTACGCAATGCGAAATGGCAAGAGACCAACATTACGATAGCCACGGAGGCCAACCTTATGCATCTTTACTGGATGATATAGACGGTGGAATATTTACCAATTTAGGTGGTCCGGAAGCTGGGCATCCACACCATGGACAGTTTATGGTGTTCTGGAATTTTAAACACAAATCGTCCAGAGATTTCCATTATAATTTCTGGGATATGCAAAAGAGACGAAATTATACCATGGCCCATCCAATATTAATAGGTTTTCAAGCCGATACAAAAGTTACTTTTGAAAATGAAGGAATGAATATTTTCTTTAGTAGAAAAGTTAAGCCACAATCGCTGTTCGAAGCGCAATTGGCCTTAAGATTAACTGGAAAAGATATCTCCGAAGAATAGACAAGTATATGCTAATAAGACTTAAAAAAATATACTCAATAAGAGGTTAAATTCATTATTCATCTTTTCTTTTGCCCTGTTAATTCTATTCCTGGGGCCTATAATTGGTGACATAAAAGAGCACTGTACTCTTTTTAGAGCTGGCGTTGCCGGCTCTTTTTCATTTTTTATTGCTTAAATATTTCCGAACAGGTTTATCATAAATAACCATCACCAGATAAGCAAATGCTATTAATAAAATAGTTCCTATAGAAACAATCATTGTAAGTTCTCCGGAATCTGGTTTGCGTGTTAAGAAGTAATTGCCAAAAATCCACATTACCCAATAGTGAGTCATGTATAAAGGATAAGAAATATCGCCGAGAAATTGACAAACTTTATTGCCTGTAGATAGGGTAGACCCCGCTCCAAGAGACACTAAAAGAGGGAAATAAATCAAAACAGTTAAAAGCTCCGTTAACCAGTTAAAAGAGAAATGAGGGGTTATAAATGCAAAAATTAACAAAACCGACAATCCTAAAAAGCCAAGTTTGTTTTTGATGATCCAATTGTTTCGGTAAATAAACAGGCCCGCCAGGAATGAATACGAAATGCGGGCACCGCCATGCCAGAAAGTATCTCCATTCCAGCCTCCAAGTAAATTACCAGCACTAAAAGCTGTATACGCAAGTCCTAAAGTCGCTAATACCAGTAATACAGCCGTATATTTTTTGCTAAGCTTATACAATACAAAAACATAAACAATATTGGCAACATATTCCCAGAAGAGTGACCATGAAGGGGCATTTAATCCAAAAATATTAAAACCTCTCTCCTCCATTGCAGGAAAAGGAATTAGAAAAATAGTACAGATAAAGATGAGGGCAATACTGCCAAAACTATAAGTAGAGGAACTATCCGAAAACGGATCGAACAGAAAAGCCAATAGGCCTAAAACTGCTCCGAGGATAACCAGCGGATGTAATCTTATCAACCTTCTTTTGAAAAATTCCCAGTTTCCTAATTTTTCCAGTCGGTTATCATATGCATAGG
>NZ_JBEBVH010000282.1:0-4790 GCF_040392825.1 Pseudopedobacter sp. | reverse complement strand
AGTCCTGCGGCAACTTATAATTTTGTAACAGGAACAAATACCACGCGGATATTCAGTAATAATATCTTTTATGGTTATCATCCATCGAATGAACCTGCAGATCCATTCAAAATAACCTCCGATCCATTATTTGTAGATCCCGGAACAGCTACCACAGGATTGAATACTGTGGGAGGATATAAATTAAAACCTGGTTCGCCCGCCTTAGGCGCCGGAAAATTAATAGCTAACAATGGAGGTAGAGATTATTTTGGGTTGCCGGTTTCGGCAACAGCCAATCCTAATATAGGATTTTATAATGGAGAAGGTACTAATATAGCCCATCCCGATACCACTTTCCATCTCTATTTACTGATAGGTCAGTCGAACATGGCAGGCCGCGGAACAATTAGTCCGGAATATGCTGCAATGAGCCATCCACGAGTGAAAATGCTAAATGCAAATAATGAATGGGTAACGGCAAAACACCCGCTTCATTTTGATATAGCAAGTCCGGGAGTAGGGCCGGGACTGGAATTCGCCATTAAGATGGCAGAAGCCAATCCGGATGTTACAATAGGCCTGGTACCATCTGCAGTAGGAGCAACAGGAATAGACCTATGGCAACCGGGTGGGTATGACAGTGCAAAAGACGTTTATCCTTATGATGATGCTTTGGTGAGAGCAAAGCGAGCCATGTTAAGCGGAGTAATGAAAGGAATATTGTGGCATCAGGGAGAAGGAAATAGTAGTGAATCATCTTCCAATACATGGCCTGGAAAGGTAAAAGTACTTATAGATAGATTGCGATCAGAATTTGCAAATAATCAACTGCCTTTTATTGTAGGGGAATTAAGTTACGAACGTTCAAACTCACATTATATTAACGATAAATTGCCACAACTGGTGTCAGAAGTTCCTTACACAGCAATAGCTTCAGCTTCAGGTTTAACGGCATTTGATATTACTCATTTTGACAGTCCGTCCGCAACTATTCTTGGAGAAAGGTATGCTATACAAATGCAGAGTGTACAGTCTGCATTCAGCATGTCGCCAACAACACTAATCGCCTTTAATGCTTTTAAAAAAGCTGGGGAGATAGAATTAAATTGGATAACATCTCCCGGGGTGAATAAAGATTGGTTTGAACTTGAACGTTCTGCAGACGGGAAAATATTTACTCCTCTTGGGCGAGTAGAAGGAAAAATAAATACAAATATCAATACCATTTATCAGTTTTATGATCAAAAACCTGTGTCTGGAATTAATTACTATAGATTAAAGCAAACAGATCGCAACGGAAAATTTATATACTCGTCCCATGTTTCTGTTTACGATGTTTTATCTGATACTTTATTAAATTCTATTACAGTATACCCTAATCCAACCGATAATACAATTTTTATCAGATACCCGGAAATTGGAGATTTCAAAGCAAAACGTTTAATAGTTATTAACTCCGAAGGAAAGAAATGCGGAGAAAAAATTATTTATCAGGGAGAAGAAAAGAGTTATGATGTATCCTCTTTTACAGCTGGATTATACTATGTTGAATTAAGGGATTTATCAGGGAAAAGTTTGGGTAGAGCAAAATTTATTAGAAAGTAATAAAGCGCTCATGACAAATCATAGAAAGAAAAAAATGCTATTATTTATTCCTGTGCTCTTGCTATTTGCTATAGCAAGGGCACAGGATAAAGAAGAAATTGTAAAAGTGAACGGAATATCGGTTACCCTAAAAGAGCTGGATAGGGAAATGCAACGTTGCAGGTCCTTGGTAATTAGCAGGATAGTAAAAGAGTATCAAGTAAACGATATGACAAACTTTTGGGCTAAAAGCTATCATGGTAAACCAGCTGGGGAAATACTTAAGCAAAAAGCACTGGATACGCTGTTATTTTTTAAAGTTCAGGAACAGCTGTTAAAAAAGTGGAATCTGTGGCGATATGACACCTATACTGAATTACTTGAAGATCTGAAGAAAACAAATGCTTCAAGAGTTAAGGCAGAAAAAGAAGGTAAAGTAATTTATGGACCGGTAGAATATACCGAGCAAAGTTTTTTCGATTACCAGTTTGGTAATTCGATTATCAGGTTAAAAGAAAAACTGGTAGCAGAAAAAGTGTTACAGGCAGATGAAGCTAAGCTCAGGATGCAATTCGAAAAAATGAAAAAAACAGTTTATAAAAATAACGAAAAAATGGATGACTATAGAAAACAGATACATGCAGCTTATATAGAGGAAGCATACACAGCATATATTAATAGTCTTTTTAGGCAAGCAAAATTGAAAGAATAAAAATTAAAAAAAATACCAGTGGAATTACCAACTATAACCGGGAAACTCAAGCAAACTTTCTGAATATAAATTATTATGGTAATAGAATCAAAGTTGGAGATAAAATTAATATTGGAAGCTATAATGGGAAGAATTTATAATTTGTATTACATATCGTTAGATCACTTAATCAGTAATCAAACAGGTGATTATGTTCCGTTTTTACTACTTTTTTAAGAATAACAGATATAAAAAACAATATTTTTATTGATACAAATTATGCTTCGCACAATATACTCCCCAGATAAATACTATCTGATTGTCTGCTTCGGTCTGCAGCTACAAAAGCAATGTAAACCTCTACCTGTTTTCCCGCAAAACTATTCGGCAGTATCAACTCATCATGCCCCGATTTTCTAAAAGCGCCTGTGGTAATAAATATCGCCCTTCCCAGCTCCACACAGTAAGCCATTAGCATAGCCTGATCCTGCATAGACGTATCCACCATCTTTTCGGCCCTCCAGGTAAAATCAATGCTGCCTTTAGCCATGTTAAAAATAGCTGCTGTCTCGGCAGGAAGAGGAAGTTCTCCAACACTAAGTCTCATTTTCTCAGGAACTATCCGAAAATCAGAATCAATAGCTTCTATAGCATTTTTTAGCAGGTATGATTTTGCAGCAACAAAGCCTTCTGAAGTCGGGCTATAATCTTTAAAACCCACTCTTAAAAAAGGAGTCAATGGTTTTAACCATGCCTGTGCTTGCGCAAAACGTTTCCTGTTAGCCAATTCTGCATCAGAGACTTTTCCTGTTCTTTTTTTGGGCAGTGCCCGCATATAAGGAATACCCTTCCAGGTACAACCTACAACTGTTCCTACTTTACCCGTAAAAGGGCCATTTATTCCGGAGGTAAACTTAGCCATATATTCTTTTCTGTGAATATACTAATAATACATTATTTAAAGTAAAATAACAGGAAAATAAAAAAGACTTAACAGGAATAAAATCCGTATAATTTTCCTGTTATATCCGAGTAATGTCCCTGTAATATCCCTGTTAATATATAATAAATTTAGAATATATATAAGAGGATTAAAGAATTTAAGTTCCAAAAGCAAAGCAAACCGGCAGAATTGTATCCGGATAAAAGAACTGAATATTGTTTGAAATTATCGTTCAGACAGATAACCATTATTCAGGTAAATCAAGTCTATTAATATTCATACTTTTTATAATTAATCAGTGGTTCTTAAATCTTAAGGATTGGTGTACAAAAGAGAATTGGCTTTGCATACCATGATGGGGTAGTAAGCATACACCAGAAGCGTAAGGATTAATCAAAAAAAATAAAAAAAAATTTGGATTGGTAAAAAAAAGATCTACTTTTAGGTAACGTTACCGTAAAGTAGATCTTTTAGGTAATAAATGCACACCAAACTATAAACTTATTATCATGAAAAAACTGTGTTCTATAGTAAAAGAGCCCGCTGACTAGGTCCAGGCACAAAGGTTAAAGTTTTTATTTATTGTTGTCGTTTACGCAAACGATTAGTTATTAAGTATCTAATTAGATTATTAATTATGTTAACAAGGTGTTTGTACACAAAAGCAGGTGCCACGCTGGCCATTTTTATCTTTTTACCTTTTTTTATGATGGCTCAAGAGTTACGGAAGCTGTCGGGGGCCGTGATAGATGAAAATAATAAAGAGCCATTAGCAGGGGCAATAGTTAAGGTTCAAGGTACCAACCGGAGTGCGGTAACCTCAGTAAGTGGTGGTTTTCAGATTTCGGCGAAAACCGGAGAAGTACTGGTTATTTCGTATATGGGTTATAAAACACATACCGTACGAATAGGAGCTGGTTCCAATTATAACATAACGATGAAGCTAGACGAAAGGTCGTTAAGCGAAGTAGTTGTAATTGGTTACGGACAAGTCAACAAAATAGATCTTACAGGGGCTGTTGCACAAGTTAAATTACAGGACATGGAGAAAGCACCGGTCGGGTCTTTCGA
This sequence comes from Pseudopedobacter sp., assembly GCF_040392825.1. Classification (NCBI taxonomy): domain Bacteria; kingdom Pseudomonadati; phylum Bacteroidota; class Sphingobacteriia; order Sphingobacteriales; family Sphingobacteriaceae; genus Pseudopedobacter; species Pseudopedobacter sp. The sequence goes on along the minus strand of NZ_JBEBVH010000282.1, from coordinate 519 downwards.
GCAAGCTTTACAGGGGCGTGTTGCGGGGGTAGTAGTTTCTTCTACAGACGGACAGCCCGGAGAAGCGATGAATATCGTAATCAGGGGTGGAAACTCACTAACACAAAGTAACGCACCCTTATATGTAATTGATGGTTTTCCGGTAGAAGATGCTAGTAACTTAAGTATCAACCCGGATGATATAGAATCAATGAATATATTGAAAGATGCATCTTCTACCAGTATTTACGGTGCTAGGGGAGCCAATGGTGTAATTGTTATTGAGACAAAGAAAGGTAAAGTTGGTGCTCCTATAGTAACTTTTAACAATACTATAGGAATGCAAACTGTTCAGAAAACTATAGATATGATGAGTCCTTATGAGTTTGTCCAATATCAGATAGAAATGGACCCCACTAAGGCAAATCAATATTACCTTTCGGGATATGGAAAAACTTTAGAAGACTACAGGAATGTGGAGGGTATCGATTGGCAGGATCAGATATTTCGTACATCTTTAAACCGGATACATAATATTGG
>NZ_JBEBVH010000281.1:0-4817 GCF_040392825.1 Pseudopedobacter sp. | reverse complement strand
TATGTATAAGATAACAGGTCCTACAACGGAAGCTATTCTTGTATATTCCTTTATTGGCTTTTCTTCCCAGGAATATAAAGTTGGTAACAGTAAAGTACTCAATATTACCCTAAAAGAGCAAAGTACAGCATTGAGCCAGATTGTAGTTATAGGATACGGCGAGGTAGCCCGTAAAGATCTTACAGGGGCGGTTAGTGAAGTAAATGTTAAAGATATTGTAAAAGCTCCGGTACCGTCATTTATAGAGGCACTTGCAGGTAGAGTTGCAGGGGTAAATGTATCTGCTAATGATGGACAGCCCGGGGCTGAGATGAATATTGTTATACGTGGTGCCAATTCGCTGACACAGGACAATTCTCCATTATATGTAATTGATGGATTCCCCATCGAAGACATGTCCAGTGCGGCAATCAATCCGGACGATATTGAAACCCTGAATATTCTGAAAGATGCTTCGTCAACAGCTGTATATGGTTCCAGAGCGGCTAATGGAGTTGTAGTTATTGAAACAAAAAAAGGGAAGATAGGCAAGCCGGTAATAACCTTTAACAGTTCTGTTGGGATGCATAAAGTTATCAAACAAATGGAAATGATGTCTTCTTATGATTTCGTGAAGTATCAACTGGAATTGAATGAAGGGAGAGCAACAAACAGATACCTGAGCGATAGAACGCTTGAAGATTATAAAGATGTAGAAGGAGTTGACTGGCAAGACAAGATCTTGAGAACCACTTTTGTACAAAACCACAATCTGGCGTTAAGAGGAGGTACTCCACAAACTAAGTATTCGCTTTCGGGATCTATTTTCAAACAGCCAGGAGTAATAAATAATACCGGCTCTAACAGGACGCAATTCCGCGCATCACTGGACCAAACTATCAGCAAAAAACTATCAGCAGGCTTCAATGCTAATTTTGGAAGTCTTTTAAACTACGGGCAGGTAGTTGCGGCGGGAGAAGGTGCATCGTCAACTTATTTGTTATACAGAACCTGGGGTTATCGGCCTGTAAGTGGCAATGCCGATTTTGATCTGGAAAATGATTTGGTAGACCCGGACAATATCCAGCTGGCTGATATCCGATTAAATCCCTATATCACCAGTAACAACGATTATACAAGAAATAGAATATTAGATCTGATAGCTAATGCCTATATAAAGTATGATATCGCTAAAGGATTAACTTTAAGAATTACAGGAAGTGCGAAGGGAAATAATCAAAGAAGAAGCCTTTTCTATAATTCCAGTACTACGCAGGGTTCTACGCTAAATCCTTCGAACAAATTCGATGTAAATGGAAGTATCCGCTATTCCGATACTTTTAATTGGTCAAACCAAAATACATTGACCTGGAATAAGGTATTTAACAGAGTACATAAGCTAACCGTTATGGGCGGAACCTCCATTCAGGAAAATAAATTCGATCAGTATGGGTATGGGACAATAAATATAGACAGAGAAGAATTAGGAATGTCTGGTTTAGAAACTGGTAACTTATATAGTGCCATTGCCATGTCTACCGGAAATACACTGGCATCCTTCTATGGTAGGGTAAATTATGGATTCAAGTCTAAGTATTTACTTACTGCAACGTTTAGAGCTGATGGCTCTTCTAAATTTGCCAAGGGGCATCAATGGGGATATTTTCCATCGGGTGCATTTGCATGGAATATGCATGAAGAAAACTTTGTAAAAAACATTCCGGCTATATCTAATTCGAAACTCAGAATTAGTTATGGGCTTACCGGTAATAACAGAATTGCAGACTTTGCTTATCTGTCAAGCTTAAATATGCTGGTAGGAAATGCCTACTCATTTAATAATCAATCTCCTGTAAGAGGAACGATTTCTACCAATCTGGGCGACACTGATCTGAAATGGGAAAGTACTGCACAGACAGATATCGGCTGGGATTTAGGATTTTTAAAAGATAAAATACAGTTGACGGTTGATCTCTATTCAAAAACCACCAAAGATCTACTATTGTACGCCAATTTTCCTGCGACCACAGGTTATTTACAGGCCTATAAAAATGTGGGATCAGTGAGAAACAGGGGAATGGAATTTTCATTAAATACAAATAATATCCGAAAGAAAGATTTTTCCTGGTCCAGTAACTTCAATATCAGTTTTAACGATAGTAAGGTATTAGAGTTGGCCAATGGCGATAAAAATCTGTTCAGTACGGTCAGTTTCTTTTCTGCGTATAATGGAAGTCCACTGTATTTGGCAAGAGTAGGACAGCCTATGGGACAATTCTATGGTTACGTTTTTGATGGTATATACCAGTTAGATCAGTTTGATAACCCTGCACCCGGACAATTTATTCTAAAAAAAGAATTCCCGAGTAATGCCAGTGCCACCGAGAGAGATAATATACAACCTGGAGACATCAGGTATAAAGATCTTAATGGAGATGGTGTAATCAATTCTAATGATATGACGGTTATAGGCAGAGCATTGCCTATCCATACCGGTGGTTTTAATAACAATTTCACTTACAAGAATTTCGATTTTAATGTATTCTTTCAATGGTCCTACGGTAATCAGGTTTACAATGCTAACCGTTTAATTTTTGACGGGAATGGTATCAAGGCATTGGATCTTAATCAATACGCATCTTATAGCAACAGGTGGACACCAGAGAATCCATCCAATACAAATTATCGAACTGGTGGACAAGGTCCGCAAGGTATACATTCTTCCAGGGTATTGGAAGATGCGTCATTTCTACGCTTAAAGACACTGGCATTGGCATACTCACTTCCAAAAAGGATAATTAAATCTATGTATCTGAACGAACTGAAATTAAATATAGCTGCACAAAACCTAGTAACATGGACTAAATATTCTGGTATGGATCCGGAAGTTTCTGTAAGAAGCAGTATACCCACCACTCCGGGTTTTGACTATTCGGCCTATCCTATGGCAAGAACAATTGTATTCGGTATTAATGCAACTTTTTAAAATTAAAAATCATGAAATTGAGAATATTAATAGCCTTTATAATTTTCCAAACGATTTTTTCCGGTTGCGAAAAATTTCTGGACGTGACGCCCAAAGATATTTTGATACCAGAGACTTCATACAATACGGAAAAAGACCTGGAACATTCACTGGCAGCTGTGTATGATATTTTAGGACACAACGCTTTATATGGCGGTCAGATTTTATTTAATTATGGTCTGGACGGGGATGATGGTTATTGTAGCAGAGTTTCCACTACTACAGGACCGATGTTGTACGACTTTACTTCTGCGGATCCTTTGGTTACCAACCATTTTAATATATTGTATATAGGTATTAACCGGGCGAATTTATTATTGGAAAACATAGATAATAATCTTTCTATAGCTCAGGAAATACGGGACAGGGTAAGGGGTGAAGCTTCATTTCTGCGAGCTTATTTTTATTTCTTATTGGTACAAACCTACGGAGAAGTACCTATTGTATTGTCCTCGACTAAATCGACATCAAATACAGACATTGCCAAATCTCCGATAAAAGAGGTATACGAATTCATCTTAAAAGATATGGAATATGCCGAAGCCTATGTGAAGGACATTAGTGATATAGGATTTGGTAGTCGCGTAACTAAATCGGCCGTACGTGGCATTTTAGCCCGGGTAAACCTCTTTATGGCGGGTTATCCATTAAAAGATGTATCAAAATATGAAGCCGCCAAAAATTGGGCTTTAAAGGTAATTGAAGATGGAAAAGCCGGTCATACTCTTAACTCCTCTTACTCGCAGGTTTTTATTAATTATGCAAAAGACACCTACGATATTAAAGAAAGCATCTGGGAAATAGAGTTTTATGGTAATATCGCGAATGGCTTTGACGAGACTGGTTGGAACGGATATGTAAACTCTCCAAGTTCCAACCTAGATCAGATCAAAAGTCTTTCATTTGTTGCTGCAACAGCAAATTTATATAACCGGTATGCACCGGGTGATATAAGGAGAGACTGGAATATAGCTAATTTCAGCTACAATGCTTCGGGAGGAAAAAGCTTTTCCAATTCCACCAGTTATGCATCACTTTTTGTACGTCCGGCTGCAAAGTTTAGAAGAGAGTATGAGTCTAATCCGGTTAAAACAGCCTACGCTACGCCTCAAAATTTTCCTATCCTAAGATTTTCAGATGTATTACTGATGTATGCAGAAGCATTAAACGAAATTTCTTTTAGTAATAAAGATGAGGTTGTTGAATATCTGGAAATGGTGAGAGAAAGGGCATACGTAAAAAAAGGAGGTGTAAAATCCATAAGCTTAACAAATAAAGGAAGCAATTACTCAGTTGCGCCAACAATAACTATTAGTGGAGGTGGAGGAAGCGGCGCAAAAGCTTATGCAGTATTAAATGCATCAAAACAAATTTCCGGAATTCTTCTGGAAAGAGACGGCGTAACAGGTTCTCTTTTTGGAGAAGGTTATACTTCTGCACCAACAATTACTATAACTACTCCAAGCGGGGCTACCGGATCTGGCGGGGCAGCAATAGCAGTACTTTTTGATGGAAATGAGCACAAAGTACCTGCAACAGCGACAGTAGATCAGGCCGCCTTAAGAAAATTTATTCAAGAAGAAAGGTCAAGAGAACTTGCATTTGAATGCTTGCGGAAAGCAGACCTGATCCGTTGGGGAAAATTCCTGGAAAATATGGGAGAAGTTTATAATACTATCAGTCAGCAGGTACCGCCGGCTAACTATACCAATTATATCAATAGATATCAAAATGTAAACAGTAAACATTTGTTGTGGCCTATTCCATCCAGAGAGCTGAGTTTAAACAGCAAATTGAAGCAAAATAACAACTG
>NZ_JBEBVH010000280.1:0-4818 GCF_040392825.1 Pseudopedobacter sp. | reverse complement strand
GATTTATTGCTGTATATAAAATAGAGGCAGTTAGGGTTATTTTCTTAAGCATAATTATTCAAGCGATCTGTCGATAGTAATTTTATACCCAAAGGTAACTGTATTTTAGACAAAATTATATAATCCATGTTTTAAACGAAATATTAACTCAAATAATATATCTGCATGAATTTTTGATTATCTTTTATTAAACGCAAATTTCAGATTTTGTTTGGTGTAGTGCTCAAATTTTCTGTCTGATGAAACCAGTATAAGTTTTTCTGTTATGGCATGTGATATAATGGCATGGTCCGCAGGATCATTGTGCCCTTCTGCAAGGACAAGTTTTGACAGTGTATGGAGGTGATCTTTTGTAAAAGGAAGGATTTTGATATATAATTCTTTTTCTATGGCTTCTGCTATCTCTGTAGCTGTTTTATATTTTTTAGTTCTTATTTTTCTGATGCGATATAATTATAAAAGTTCCGCTACGGCTATTGAGCTGGTATTTATTTGATTATTGTAATCTCCTAAAATATTTTTTGTCTCTTTAGAGATATTATCCAGTTCTCCGGAAATTAGAAAGACTAATAAATTAGTATCTAATAAATAACGTTCAGCCATATTATTTCAAAACGGCTCTCATATCTACTATTTCTCCTGTACCAACATTTTTAAGAGCAGCTAACCAGGTTTTAGAGACTTTTTTGGATTTGTTTTTTGTTTCTTTTATATCCGTTTTTTGAATAGTTTCCTTTTCTGTTTTTTTAGTTGAAGCTGCCATAACTGACTTTCTTGATTTATACAAATTTACAGAAATTTTTTCTGATTATAAGATATAAGTATTTGAAGATGAATTGAGAGGAATAAACTGGTTTTAATATTGTGATAAAAGCAAACAGCGATTGTAATCGTAAATTATTATGGAGACTGAAATTGTCTCCATAATTTTCCTATACTTTAAAACTGGTTTTTTGCTGTATTAGATAAGCAGTAGCTGAAAAGCAAAATTTAATCTTTCTGGCTGGCCAGTAAATAAAGAACCGCCATTCTTACGGCAACTCCGTTTTCTACCTGGTTTAATATGATAGATTGCTTACTGTCTGCAACGTCACTTGTAATCTCAACACCTCTGTTAATTGGGCCCGGATGCATTACAATAATTTCCTTATCTAAAGAATCTAAAATTTCTTTATTTAATCCATACATCATGGAATATTCGCGTAGCGAAGGGAAGTATTTAATATCCTGTCTTTCTAACTGTATACGAAGCATATTCGCTACATCGCACCAATTTAGCGCTTTTCTAAGATCGTGTTCCACTTTAACCCCAAGCGTACTGATATATTTTGGAATAAGTGTTGTAGGTCCGCAAACCATAACTTCAGCACCTAATTTCTGTAAACAAAGAATATTAGACAGTGCAACTCTGGAATGCAAAATATCACCTACAATAACTACCTTCTTTCCTGCTACTTCACCATATTTTTCTCTGATGGAGAAAGCGTCTAAAAGAGCCTGAGTAGGATGTTCGTGGGCACCATCGCCGGCATTTACAATTTGAGCATTAATATGTTTGCTGAGAAAAACACCCGCACCCGGATAAGGGTGTCGCATAACAACCATGTCTACCTTCATAGACAGGATATTATTTACCGTATCAATAAGTGTTTCTCCCTTACTTACCGAAGAACTTGAAGCGGCGAAATTAATAATATCTGCAGAAAGCCTTTTTTGAGCCAGCTCGAAAGATAGTTTTGTCCTTGTGGAGTTCTCAAAAAAGATATTTGCAATGGTAATATCTCTTAAAGAAGGAACTTTCTTTATAGGCCTGTTAATAACGTCTTTAAAAGTATCGGCAGTTTCTAATATCAGCTCAATATCTTTTTTATTTAGATCCTTAATACCTAAAAGATGTCTTGTGCTTAATCTTTGTGTCAGCTCTGCCATTTCTATTTTTTATTATCTGAAATCAAAATTACTTTATCTTCTGTATCAAGCTCCTTCCAGCTTACAACTACTTTTTGTGAAGAGATAGAATCTACCTTTATGCCAATATAATCGGGTTCTATAGGTAATTGTCTGGAATATCTCCGATCAACCAGAACCAATAACTCAACTTTTTCAGGCCTGCCAAAAGCTAACATTGCATCCATCGCAGCTCTAATGGTTCGGCCTGTCCAAAGCACATCATCTATCAGAATGACCTTTTTTCCTTCAATAATGAAATCTATTTGTGTACTGTTGGGAAGCAGAGGAGAATCGCCCCGGCGAAAATCATCTCTATAAAAGGTTATATCCAGATTACCATGATTGATTTCCGCTTTTGGAATGATTTTTTTTAGCTCCTCGGCAATTCTTTTCGACAAAGCAATACCTCTGGGCTGAATGCCTATGATTACTGAGTTTGAAAAATCGTTGTGGTTTTCTATTAACTGATGGCAAAGACGTTGTATCGTGATTTGAAATTTTTGACCATCAAGAAGGGTTAAATTCTGCATCAGTTCTTTGATTTGGACAAAAATAGAAAAAAATGTTAGAAGAAGCCAAATTTGAACTTACCTTAACTAAAATCTGACTCATTTTTGGTCTCATTAAAAAGCATAAGAAGCCAAAATATAAAATGATTTAAAGTTGCTTTTGTGTGAAGAAGATATTCCATTTGTCTTTTCGAAACGAAAATCAAAAGCATAACGATCTTTTTTAGCTCCAATACCCAAGAGATACCCCTGTTCATATTTTCTAAGATTAGGTATAGCGCTTAACTTGTCTTCAGTAGTTATTCCATATCTGGTAGTGTATCTTGTTTTCTCATTACTGATAGATACAACGAGTGAATTCGTAATGCCGGTCTGAAGGAAAACTCCGAAACCTTCTCGTTGATAGAATATATATCTAATGGAGTGGCTTAACTTTAAAGATGATAGGTCAAGATTATAAGCATCTACTATAGTTGCGGTCGAAAAACCGGTTTCGTAAATATCTTTTTTGTCCTTGTATTTTGAATAAACATATACTAAATCGCTGTAGAGGTTTAGTCTTTGGAAATTTCTGGGCAAGGCCACATTAAAAAATATACCAAATGCCGGAGTTGTTTTAGGTGCGAAATAGCCTATGTCTCTAATGTTTAGACTTCTGTGCATTCCACCAATAGAAGCGCCAAGTGTTAGTTTAACCGAGTCTTTCTTACTTTTATAGCTTGTGTTTTTCTGCTCCTGGTGATTATCATACAATTCAAAAATATGATGCATACTTAGTTGAGTGTATCGTGTCCTTTCTATTGCGCTCTGCAGATGCAAAGGATACTCAAAATAGGCATAAAGTTGATTTCTGTAATTTAAGTTCTCCAGAATCTTAAAAGATTCTTTCTCGATGTATTTTTTATATATTAATAACTCAAATTTCCCATTGTTTTTAATATAGAAGTTATCTTCAGAAGATGTGTTTTTATAAGAATAAAGACTCTTATCGCCATCGATAAGCATTTTTAAAAACACAGTTTCTACTTTAATATCCGGTTTGGGAGAATTATCTTTAATACGGTTTACGTCTGATGAAGAATACGAAATCTCCACGGTAGCAGAAAGGTACCTGTCTTTTTCAACTTCGAATGAAAGAATATCCATTGGACTGAATATTTTAGTTGGAGAGGACAGTTTTTCTCGGAATTTTAATTGATCGGGATTATTATCCCAATTTTTATAGTCTATATAACCTCTTAGTGTATCTCCTTTAAAATTGATAATAGTAGCATTTTTATAACTCGTCTGACCGTAGCTTACGCAGGTTATAAATTTGAGGGTCATAAGAAATAGGGTAAAATACTTGATCATACTGTGATTTTAGATTCTGTGGGCGAAGATAGCTTAAAAAGATTAATGTGCGATTAAAAGAAGAAAAACTTTCAAGCAAAAAAGCCTCCCCGGAATTCCGGGGAGGCTTTATATAATCATAAAATTAATTCAGATTATTTTTTAGCTTCCAAATCAGCTTTTAATTGAGCTAATACGTCTAAATCACCTAAAGTAGATTTCTCAACAGAATCTTTTACTTTTTTCACAGCGTTATCTGCAGCTTTAGCTTCTTTTTTCTTAGAAGCTCTTTCTTCAGCTACTGCTTCAGCTTTAGCCTCTTCCCAGATACGAGCATGAGAAACAACGATTCTTTTTGAATCTTTGTTGAATTCGATAATTCTGAATTCAGCAACGTCGTCTACTTTTAAGCTGGTTCCGTCTTCTTTAGCTAAGTGTTTTGTTGGAACAAAACCTTCTACACCGTAAGGTAAAGCTACTAAAGCACCTTTGTCTGTTACTTTAGTTACAGTTCCTTCGTGTATAGAGTCTAAAGTGAAGATAGTTTCGAAAGTATCCCATGGATTCTCTTCTAACTGTTTGTGACCTAAGCTTAATTTTCTGTTTTCTGCATCAAGTTCTAAAACAACTACATCTAATTCTTCACCTACTTTAGTGAATTCGTTAGGATGGTTGATTTTTTTAGACCAGGAAAGGTCAGAGATATGGATTAAACCGTCAATACCTTCTTCGATTTCAACAAACACACCAAAGTTAGTCATGTTTTTAACAACAGCTTTGTGTTTGCTTCCTACAGGGTATTTCTCAGCAGCTTTTTCCCAAGGATCAGGAGTTAATTGTTTAATGCCTAAAGACATTTTACGCTCTTCTCTGTCTAAAGTTAAAACAACAGCTTCGATTTCATCACCGATCTTCATAAACTCCTGAGGGTTTCTCAGGTTTTGAGACCATGACATTTCAGAAACGTGGATTAAACCTTCAACACCAGGGATGATTTCTAAGAAAGCACCGTAATCAGCAACTGTTA
>NZ_JBEBVH010000279.1:0-4868 GCF_040392825.1 Pseudopedobacter sp. | reverse complement strand
AGAAAACTCTAGTTCTGGGTGCCAGTACAAATCCAACCAGATATTCTTATTTGGCTGCGAACAGACTGGTTAATTATGGGCATCCAATAATTAATGTTGGTTTAAAAAGGGGAGAGGTCGCAGGAGTAGCTATCGAAAAACCAGAAACTATTCATTCTGATATAGACACTATCACTTTGTATGTAGGACCGAGGCATCAGGAAGAATTATATGATTATATTTTGAAGACGAAGCCCAAACGGATAATTTTTAATCCGGGAACAGAAAACAGAGAGCTGGAAGAGAAAGCAAAGGATTTAGGTATAGAAACTGAAAGAGCTTGTACGCTTGTAATGTTGTCTACGGGAGAATATTAAAAATTAAAAGATCCGGATGAACGCTCCGGATCTTTTAATTTTTATTGACAATTTGTAGGTTTTAGTATAAAACCATTTCCGAAAGTAATCGGAGCTCCCGGCTTAAAATATGTTTTGCCCAAATAAGTTTCTATCTCTCCATAGCCTTGTGATAAATCATCACCTTGTTTAAGGAAAACAAGCGGATTTTTAGAAGGTGTTCCGCCTACTGTGAATGTATAGTCTACAAAAAGCGTGTCTCCTCTAAATTCTCCCTTTATATCCCCCTGAGTGTTCTGCTTTTCCTTAAATCTAAAATTTAAAGATCCCTGTACTTTGCCATCGTGGTTATGTAAATGCATATCTAAGGTATCTGCGTTAGATATGGATTGATAGCATTGATCATGACTGGAATGATCTTCTGCGGCTGCGTTTCCTGTTTGTTTAGGGTTTTGATTGCAGGCGACAAACGAAAAGGCTATCGCTGAAAGAAATAAGAATGATTGTTTCATGCTGATGATTTTTATATTCTAATATAATAAAATTCTGGAAGGCCTTGTTTTTTATGAATATAATAAATAAAATTAAAATATTAGCTAAAGTTTTGTTTAATTTTAAATAACTGATACATTTATATTGCTTTAATTTTTTATATGAAAATAAGACTAATTTTACTTTCTTTAATCTGTGCTTTTTTAAGTTTTAGGGCGAAATCAGAAATAATTATAAGTTCATCTGGTCAAAACGACCTAATTGATATTTTTAAATTAAATGGTATTTCATATAAAAATTACGAAAATCCGCTTTTAGCTGTTAAAAATGCAAAAAGGAATGGTTCAGTTTTAATTTTATCTCATTCAGTAGATGAAGGAAAAACGCAAGTAAATGCAGATATCTATAAAATTGCCCGAAATAAAAACCTTAAATTATATATTGAAACACCAGATTATGTTCCGGGAGTGGACTTTCCAGATACATTGCAGAAGATTCATATCGAACGGGGTGTTATCAATACAAATCGTATAGTTGGTGTAGATTCCCTGTCGCTAATTGGGCTTAACACCCAGTACTTTATTCCTGTTGAAAATAAGAAAGCGTTAATTGTTCTGGCGAAAGTCGCTGGTTTTGATAAGGCCGAATATGGTATAGATGATGTGAAATGTTATTCTTTACTATTTAATCATGAATCTAACTTTTTAATTTCGACAGTGAGCCTTAGCCGATTTGTGACATCCAGATTTGGGCCGGAGAAAGCAGTACAACAAGTATGGAAATATATTTTAACCTGGTTAGGTGTATCTAATACTGATGCATTAAAAAAGTTGAATTGTGACGTGTCTCCCTCTTTTCCCAGAGACTATGCTGTAACCAGACAAGACTTTAGAAAAGCAATAAACAGTGGGACAGAATGGTTTTATAATGCCAGATTATTAGTAGACCCTTCCTGGGAAAACGTTTTTAAAGCAAGGACTGCAAAGGTTGGTTCAAAAGTGGTTTATCCGGCAATTGATAAGGGAGCGAAAATAGGAGATGGAGAATTAGGGATTCTAGAAGGACATGCGTCTACCATTTATAATGATGGCTCTCAGCCTATAAGATGGTGGTTACGGGCAGATTGTCAGGCTGAATCAGCATTTGCATTATCTCTTTCTGGTAATTATTTAGATAGCAGAAAATATCACTTAACTTCTTCTAACCTGCTGGACTATTTATATATAAAATCTAATTTAAGAAGCGGACCGAGAAATGATTCAAAAAGTCCTTCATATGGTTTGATTGGTTGGACAGTAACCGATGATGATGTGTATTACGGAGATGATAATGCAAGGGTTATTTTAGGAAGTATTGGTGCGGCTGCCGGATTAAATAGCGATAAATGGGATAAATATATTGTAGAGGGGATAATGGCCAATTTTAGGACAACTGGTAAAAATGGATTTAGGACAAATTGGTTCAGGGATTCTGCTTTACAAAAAGCGGGTTGGAAAAAATTTGCCGATAGGGATATTGTGAATGTTCATCCGCATTTCGAATCGTGGTTGTGGGCTACATATTTATGGTTATATGATAAAACAGGCTATACTCCTTTGTTAGAAAAGGCAAAGAAAGGAATTAGCCTTACAATGCAAAAGTATCCCGATTGGAAATGGACAAATGGAATTCAACAGGAAAGAGCAAGGATGATATTGCCATTAGCCTGGCTTATAAGAGTAGAAGATACAGAAGAGCATAGGAAATGGCTTAAAACAGTTTCGTCTAAATTGTTGGAAAATCTGGATAGGAGTGGCGCAATAAGAGAGGAGTTAGGATTAGCAAGTCAGGGAAGATACGGTAAGATAAAATCAAACGCAGATTATGGCTCAAATGAAGCACCGTTAATATCAGAAAATGGAGATCCTGTAGCTGATCTTTTATACACAACTAATTTTGCGTTCTTTGCGTTAAACGAAGCTTATGGCGCAACCGGAGATCCGCTCTATGGAAATGCAACAAAAAGAATAGCAGATTTTTTAGTTAAAGCACAAGTTTCAAGTAAAAAGCATCCTGAATTAGATGGAGCATGGTATAGAGGGTTTGATTATGGCAGATGGGAGTATTGGGCGTCAAATGCCGATTCTGATTGGGGACCCTGGGGAACATTAACTGGTTGGACACAAAGCTGGATTCTTTCTACTTTAATTATGGTTGATAATAAGGATGATTTTTGGACCCATACTAAAACTTTTGCCAACAAGAATTTTAAAGAACATTCTAAAATCATCATTAATACGATGTTACCAGAATAATGTAAGAGATGTTAAGGTAAGTAACTTGTCGTATGACTTACCTTAACCTGGGTTTACTTAAATATACCTAAAGTTCTATTTCTGGCTATTAGGCATGCCCCAATAATGCCGGATTTGTCTCCTAAATTGGAAATTATAAACTTAGTGTCGCTATTCACCAGGCTTAAAGAATATTTGTTTACAGAGCTTATTATAGGCAGGCGAATCAATTCTTTTGTAGAGGCAAGACTACCCCCCAAAATAACCATTTCCGGGTTAAACAGATTTATCAATAAAGCTATTCCTCTACCTAAATTCTCTCCGATTTTACCAATCAATTCAATAGATAAAAAGTCGTCATTATTTGCAGCATTTAGTATATCATCCAGCGTAATTGTTTCTATATCTTTTTTGCTTTTGGTTATAATTGATGAATATCCGTCTTTTAACTTCTCTTTTAGCATATTTTTAAGTGCCCATCCAGAGGCTTCTGTTTCCAGACATCCTTTTTTTCCACAGTGACAGATAATTTCATTATTAAAAATTGGAATGTGTCCAAATTCTCCCGAATAACCCGATTTTCCATAATACAAACTCCCGTTCATTAAGATACCAAGTCCAATACCATGGTCCATATTTATAAAAAGAATATCCTTTTCATTACTTACACTATCTGAACAGAATTCTCCGTAAGCCATTGATCTGGAGTCGTTTTCCAGATAAACTTTTGTGCCTAATTTAGCAGAAAGTATTTTGCTTAGCGGGTCTTCGTTGAAGTTAAAGAAACTATAGCTATACCCTGTAAAGTGATTAACCCTTCCAGAAATATTCATACCAATTCCCAATATTTTAGAAGTAGGTACAGGGAGATTTTTTATAAAATCTATGATGATGCTACAAAGCTTATCCAACGAAGCTGTTGTATTTACCAGCTGATAAGGTATAGGTTCCGTTATATCAATAAGATTATTCTGGACATCTGAAATACCAATCCTCACATAAGTTGTTTTGATATCCACACCAATAAAGAATGCCGAATCGGACACCAGCCCATATATATTGGGCTTTCGCCCGCCGGTAGACTCCACTTTGCCGAAATCTTTGACAATATTTTCTGCTATAAGTTCATTAATAAGTGTTGTCGCCTTTGGTATACTGATGTTCAGTTCTTTACCTATTTCGGCTATGGTAGCATTTCCCTTTTCTACAAAATAAGCTAAAGTTTCTCGTTTAAAACTGATGTTCTTGTAGGCTACACCCGATAGGCTCTCATTATTAAGTTCTTCAAAAAAAGTTTTTCCCATAAAAAGATATACAGTTACTGCAAAAATATAACTAAAGTTCATTTAATAATAAAACTCTTGTTTTTTGTACGTTAACGTATTGTTATTTGTTTAATAATTATGTGTTACTTTTTAAAAAAAAATAAAAATAAGTTGTTTGTTAATTTTTTATTTTATTATTTAGTATCGTAATTAATATAAGCCCATAAAATATGAGATTTCTAATATTGCTTTTATCTATATCTTGTTTAACGCTGTCCGATGTATATGCAAAAGTGAATCTTTTTATATGTGGTACTGAAGGCAATGACTTAGTAAAGCTTTTAAAAGCTAATGGGGTTGAGTTTGGTTTATATAATAATATACTTGATGCCGTAAAAAAGGCACCAAGACATTCGGGGATAATGGTGCTGGGGAGTGATAATAGTGCCAGAACCGCAGTTACTGATGAAGTTTATCGAATAGCGATAAAGAAGAATGTTCTC
>NZ_JBEBVH010000278.1:0-4883 GCF_040392825.1 Pseudopedobacter sp. | reverse complement strand
AAGCTGAAAGCATAAGGCTAAAAGCCTCATTCTTCGATCCCTTTTAAAACTTCTTTAGGCACAAATATGTTGTGACTAAGAAAATGAGTTTGATGAAGCTTTCGGTTTATGCTGTTGCTGCTATTTCAATTATAAAAGAAAATGCATAGCAGACAAAAGCCATCATCAGGCTATAGGATTATGGTTATAAATAGCTGTTGGTTAATTTTTAGCAGCTTATATCTGTAGCAGATAAAGATCAATTTAAATTTTTATATGGGCGAATATCAAAACCGGGAAGTAAACCCCTCTTTATCATCATTTATCCGAAAGGTGTGGATAGTAACAGGAATTCTGGCACTCTCTATCATCATTATATTTGTATTGAAGGCTGCATTTAATGTCCTGCTCATGATTCTTGCAGCTTCCCTTATCGCAGTGTTTTTTCATGGATTAGGCGATGTTATCCAACGGTCTACCGGGTTAAGAAGGAGCTGGAGCATGTCACTGGCAGTGGGGCTTTTCCTGTTACTTGCAGCTTTAATTTTCTGGTTTATGGGCAGCACCCTGCAAACGCAGATAGACGAATTGCAAAGTGGTTTTCCGGCTATGATAGAGAAGGTGAGGGAATCTCTTCAGCAGACATCTGTAGGACGGAAAATCTTGTTAAGTATATCCGTTTATGATACCGATAAGTTCATGAATACAGCCAAAGGGTTATTCAATACCGGATTTGGAGTAATCGGCACCTTTTATATCATTATTTTCCTTAGCGTCTTCTTTACCGTAGATCCATCCATTTACAAGAAAGGAATCATTAAGCTTACTCCAGCTGCGGGGAAAAAAGAAGCAGAAATTGTTATGCAAAGAATTGGAATGGTATTAAAAGGCTGGTTAAAAGGAATGCTTCTGGCTATGCCATTAATATCTATACTTACCCTTACTGCTTTGTTATTGTTAGAGGTACCCTTAGCGCTTACCCTCGCCATACTCGCAGGGATCATGAACTTTGTTCCCAATTTCGGTCCGCTTATAGCCATGGTTCCTGCTGTACTCATCGGTTTTGCTATCAGCCCTCATACCGCATTGCTTATCGTGGCCATTTATGTGGTTATACAGGCTGTGGAGAGTAATATTGTTACACCTTTGGTGCAGAAGAGAATGATTAACCTTCCGCCGGCCCTTACCATCATGAGTCAGGTTTTAATGGGGACGGTTTCGGGAGTGTTGGGGGTATTGCTTGCTACACCTCTGCTGGCTATTATTATTGTGCTGGTAGACGAACTCTACATTAAGAAACAGCAAGAATTAACCGATGAAAATGATAAGGCTTCTGATCCCAGAGAATCTCATTTATTGTAATAGGCCGTAGAAATTTACTTTAACAGTTTAACAATAATCAGGGCTGACCTAAAGTTTACTCATTACCGGACTCTATTCGGAGAAGAAGGAATGATAACTGTGGGTCAGCCCTGTATGGAGTAAATAGAGGAACTAACCGTTTACTTTAATAAGCTTTAATCCAAGCTGTTTTTCTTTTTTAAGAAAATCAACCATCATGATATAACCCGGTTTAGCGGGATAAATAAAAGAAGAAGTTGTCTTTCCTGTTACGTCAATTTTATCAACGCTTAATTTTCCATCTTCGCCACGTATTATATTTCCAACTACTTTCTTGGTTTTTTCCTGTTTCTCTTTATCGTAATTAACATATACTGCATTAAATGTTTTTCTGTCACTGCTATTGCTCAGGAATTGGTAATCGAAATCTCCCATCATTTTCATCATCAAACCTGTTAAACCCGGACCATACATTTCGATTCCTGGCATTAAGGCCACAGTAGATTTGTCTTTTGCAATCTGCTTTACTTCTGCCAGGGTTAAATCGGGGTTAACTACAAATACAAGCATGTTTCCAACTATACCTTTTAACACACTGGAACCTCCTCCAAGAGCTAAGGATGCTACTCCCATGGCGCTCACATTTCTTTTGTACTGCTCGGTAATAATATAAGTTTTACCATCAGCTGTTTTAGCGATTTTATGCGTAAAATTGATAAATGAATTATCTATAATCTGTTTTCCGGCAGCCAATTTTATGTCTTTTGACCAGGCATAAGATTTTTTCGAAAGTTCTTTGCCTTCCGGAGAAAAGCGCTTGATGTAGAAGCCTGTACTTCTGGCAACACCTGGCTTGTCCGACTTGTTATAGCAATCTCCTACAGTAATAATTTCGTTGGTAGTTTCGTCAAGATACATTCCGGTAATAGAAAGTTGCTCTTTAGGATCACTCTCTGCACTAATTTCAAATATCTTTTTGCCGGTGGCTATATCTATCAAAACCAGAAAAGATTCCATTTTAGTAGACATTAAGCCATTACGTTTGGAAAGCGATGCCAATACGTATTTTTCTGAAGCCGAAACGGGGACAATATTTTCATATTCTTTAGAATCGCCGCTTTCTAATCTCCATAAGTTTTTCAGACTATTATCATACATTTCCAATACCCAACCTTTACTATGCCCGTTTACGCTGTTTTTAATAAACCCTTTTTGCGGTACAGCAAAAATATTAATAGACGCATTGAAACCAGATTCGCCTTTCTGATCGAATACCAGGCTTTGTTTCATCAGCCTGTTATCTGCTGTTGTAACATCTGTAATAACTTTTGAACCTAATTTGTTAAGCTCTCTAGAATAGCTTTCTATCTCGAATGACTTCTCTTTAAAGTTATAGAACATAAATGCAATGGCTGCATCGTTATAAACATTGTTTACCAGCATGTAATCATCTTTAGGTTTAACAAGGTTAATCTCCTTTACTTTTTTTAAGTCTTCATCATAAATAGCCAGGCCGTAATTGGTGTTTTTTCTATCAGCTTTGTCGGCTTCAAAAAATAAGGTATAGCCCTTAACCTCGTTGTTATTGATAATAGGGGTGATACTTTTTTTGCTGACAGATTTAAAGCCTTCAAGCGTTTGAGTTTGCGCGAAGGCTGTACAAGTCAGAAACAAGGCTCCAATGGCCAGAATGTAATTTTTCTTCATGTTTAGTATTTGTATTTAGTTTATTCTATGTATCATCTTATTAAAATATCCCTTCGGATAAATGCGTTTATATTGCAGGGCAATTTTCTTTGCTTTGTCATGGTTATTGTCTAACATGGCAGTAGCAAAGTTAGCGGCTATTATAAATTCGTTCTCTGTAGGGGTGGTCACATAGTTTTGGTCTATGCATGTTTTTATTTTAGCAAAATCGCTTATGCTTAAGGTATGCAGAAAGTCTAAAAAGTTGTTTAAGCTTTCCGGATTGTTTAAGCTGGTATTAGATACCACGTCGGAATATTCATGTTTTTCCAAATGATACTTTAACTGGTATAAACTGAGTAGTATCAAGGATTTTAAGTAATTATTATTCGGGTTACTATTAAGCTGCAATAGGGCATAATATAAAGACTTATCATAATATTCATGTTCGTACCAGCTTTGCAGGCTCTCTAATTTTGCGGTGTTTGTTACTTTTAGTAATCTCCCGTCGGGGTTTTGCGCTATAATCCTGGTGGTGTCATTTCCCGTTCGTATCATCAATTGTTTAATAGCCTGCATTCTTAGCTTACAATCGGGATGGGTTTTTAAAGTATCACTGTTGTCATACTCCACACTTACATTAAATATAGATTTCGACTTTTTGTAATCTGCACTCACAGGTCTGTTAAAAGCTTCACAATTGATCTGGTTAAAAGCAGTAGGGTTAACCGGTTTCAATGGATCTCCCAGAGTATCCAGAAAAGCCAATGCGGTATAGGCTTGTGATACGTCATAATTGGCTTTCTTCATAAGGAAAAAGGCCATAGAGTCTGCCTGGCTTTCGTGACTTCTGCTGTGGTAAAGATGATTAAGCGTTACTTTCATCATTAAATCTTTAACCAATTTATTTTTGTTATATCCCTTTCTGGTGATTTTATTATATTCTTTCTGAAGATCTTTATCGTAAATACTGCTGAGATATTGGTTAACTCCTTTATGGATATGATCAAAGTATCCATGGCTTAATTCATGGCACATGATAAAGGCAATTTGCGACTCGTTTTTTAAACCTGCCAGTAAGCCAATATTAAAAAATATGGTTCCATCGCCCATAGCAAAAGCATTTTCTACCGGGCTGCGTACAACCAGCAACTTGTTATTTTTAAATTGAGGGTTTGCAAGAATAATTTTATTAAACACATGCTCTAAATAGGGGGTGATGATGGTGTCTAATAAGGCGGTATATTTAATGAGGTATTTTGCTTCTTCCGCTGCATTTTCTCTAATAGCCAGGTAGTTTTTCCTGTAATCCGATTTGATAGCAGCAGGAAGGACATAAGAATTTTTAATTGAGGAGCTAAAGGTATTGGCAAGCTTTTCTGCTTTTACAGAATCTTTTAAAATGAAAGGTAGAAAATGGGTGTTTTCCTGTGCCGAAATGCGAGAAATAGCCAATAAACAAATAATCGTTATAATAACAGTGATGTTAAACTTCTGGTTTATAATTTTATAAATAGGGTGCAATGTTTGGTTTAGTATAATCTAATAACAAAAGTGAGGTAATATTTAATAATAAACAAGAAGGTTAAGGAAAATTTTTTCTTTATATTTTAATTGGTGAGTGTATATAGGTGTTTTTATTTATTAACTTACTGTTCTTGTTACGTTAACGATTTTAAGTGTTAATTATTGAGTTAATATAATTTGCTTTAATTTATTATTTGGTGTAGGAGCTTCTGAAGTTAACAGCAATAGCTCTGTCACTATTTAATATTCCAGAAAGTATAGCAACTCCTTGCTCTGTAAATGCAATGATTTTTTTTGTTCCACCCCAACTTGATGTTCCGTTTTGGAATATCAGATTTTTAAACTCGTCT
>NZ_JBEBVH010000277.1:0-4886 GCF_040392825.1 Pseudopedobacter sp. | reverse complement strand
TCATCGCCTGCTTTTTGTGAATCTTCTCCTATATATACATGGTTATTGATACCCATTTGTAGTTTAGTCATATCATGACCCATTTTTTTGGCAGTTTCACGATAAAGGTTTACAAAAGGCACAAACTGTTCAGGCATACCGCCAATAATAGCTAACATTAAAGGCAGGCCAAGGGTAGCTGCCCTCACAGCCGATGCAGGTGTACCACCGGCAGCAAGCCAGATTGGTAATTCTTGCTGATAAGGACGTGGATAAACACCTCTATTTTCAAACGAAGGTCGGTGCTTGCCTGTCCAGGAAAGCACTTCATTCTGATTGATCTTTAGTAACAGGTTTAACTTCTCCGTAAATAATTCATCGTAATCTTTGAGGTTATAACCAAATAGGGGAAAAGACTCGATAAAAGATCCTCTGCCTGCAATTATTTCTGCTCGTCCGCTGGATATCAAATCCACTGTTGAAAAATCTTGAAATACACGCACCGGGTCATCTGAACTGAGCACGGTTACTGCACTTGCAAGTTTAATACGTTTTGTAATACTAGCTGCTGCGGCCAATATAATTGCAGGAGATGAAACCGCATAATCAGGACGATGATGCTCGCCAACACCAAATACATCCAATCCTAATTGATCTGCCAGTTGAATTTCTTCTAATAAATCTTTGATACGTTGATGTGCATTTATTGCCCCTCCACTTAAGGTTTCTGGCAGCATATCAGCGAAAGTAATTAAGCCTAATTCCATATCTTCTGTGTTTCCTTGAAACTTAATAAATTATTCCTTATCTTCTTTTATTGATTTTAAGCCTTTTGTCCAGCGTACCAGTTGCTTTAACATATTATCAGCAGCTTTGTGTGAAATTTCATTGGCTTCAAATTCGTTCTGATCGTTTATGTTTTGTTGAAAAAATGGAAAGTTTACGGCCTCAACTAATGGGACAATTCTAAAAGTAGAAAGATCTGCCTTTAAACTATTGCAAGCTCTTGTTCCACCTGAAATACCACCATAACTTACAATCCCAGCAGGCTTGTAACCCCATTCCTGAGAAAGATACTCTAATGCATTCCTTAAAGGAGCAGGATAGTTATAATCATACTCTCCTGTTACGAAGATGAATGCATCAGCTTCGTCTATTTTGGCACTCCACCATTTGGTATGTTCATGTTCGTACTTCTTTAATACAGGATGATTGGGCTCATTCATCATTGGCAAGTTAATTTCAGCAAGATCTAAAAGTTCTACATTGAAATTTGGATTCTGCTTCGCTAATTCAGTAATCCATGCTGCTACAATAGGGCCTTTCCGACCGGGACGAACAGTAGAAGTAATTATTTTAAGCTTGTACATATTGAAAATTATTTGTGGTTATCTAATGCAATGTATAAAAATTATAAATGATAAAATAAGCTGAGATTTATACGCCTTCTTTATACCTCGTATTAAACTTGCTATACATTATCGGGTGGTTATCGGGTAATCCTTCCGTTGAGTCTGCGTTTTTTAGGCCTTTTTAACGGAGATACAATGGACGATATACTTGAAATTTTTTGAAGTGTATATAACAAGCTAGATTTTAAAGATTTTAAAGCGCTCAGGCACATAATTTTTTAGAACTAAATTAGGTGTTAGGTTGTTATAAGCACTGAAAGTATCATCTTATTAATAGCATCAGGGTTTTCTTGTGAAACATTCTTGTTATTATTTGATAATCAAGTTTGAAGTGCAATTAATCTACTGATAGATTAGTTACATTAGCTTTCTAAATCATAACAATTATTCATTTATTTAACCAATTTAAAAATGAAAAAGTATTTTATTTATCGCATGCTGATCATGGTCATATTTCCAATGTTGGCCTTGTCAAGTGTTACTTTAGCTCAGCAACAACCGCAGACTCCACCTCAAGGAGGAAGAATGGGCGGTGGCATGGGTGCCGATCCTGACAGAGTTGTTGAAGGCGGAGGTGTTTTTCCGACTGGATGGAGTGTTCGTACAGATGCTAACAGACGTACAGGTGAAGAACCGCCAGCTAATCAAGTTGTTTTTCAAGCTAAGGGAGATGGTTTCCATACTACATTAGGGCCAGCTTCTACGTTTTACAATCCGGCGTGGACAAAGAGTGGAGATTTAAAGTTTTCTGCTCGTTTAACCCAGCTTAAAAAACCAACCCATCAAATTGCGTATGGCTTGTATATTGGTGGAACTGATCTTGCTGGCCCTAATCAGGCATATACCTATTTTATGATTAGAAATACAGGAGAGTATTTGATTAAAACTCGTAAAGGCACAGAAACACCGGTTATTACTAATTGGACAGCCAATGATGTTGTTGTTAAAGAAGATGCAAACGGTTTGCAACAAAATGTATTGGGTATAGAGGTTAAAGGGAATGATGTAATCTTCAGTATAAATGGTAAAGAGGTTGCTCGTAAAACTAAGGCTGAATTACCTGCAGCTGGATTGTATGGCTTTCGGATAGATCATAATTTGGATGTAGATATTGACCAGATTCAACGTAATTAATTGATAATTATAGAATAAAAGGCCTCTTTTGCTTTATGTAAAGAGGCCTTTTGTTATGAATCTTGAAACCAATGAGATTATTATTCTATTTGACTTATAACTTTCTCGAGTACGGTATCTTTATGATCTAATAAATCTTTAGATGACATCGTTATTTTGTAATCTGGTAATACTCCTCTTGAGCCATCTTGAATTGGGTTTACATGCATGTAATAACCTCCTAATGGCATGGCTAATACCATTTTAGTCTTAGGCAAATTAACAAAACTAAAGATACCGCTATTATTTCCACTATATGCCCCACCAGCTTCTTCGCCGAAAAACAGACCGCGATTTTCTGATTTAGCCACAGATAGGAATTCGGCTGCTGAAGAATAACTAAGACCATCCATTAAAAAATAGGTTTTATGAGTATAGTTGTTCTTTGCTGGTTTCTGGATGCCAAAATTATCATGGCGAGTCCATAGAAACTTATTATCCTTCTTTTTAATAAATAGGGGCATCAGTCCAATAACTTTTGGAAAAGATGCATATGGCAAAAAGGAAAACTGTTTTTTCTTTTTTGCTTTAACTTCTATACGATCATAATAGAGGAAGTCTTTTAAAGCAATTTTGGAGAATAAATAAGCTCCTAATTTATCATAGCCACCCTGGTTTCCCCGTACATCAATAATTAAGTGATGAATATTTTTAGCTTTTATAGCTTGGAAAGCAGAATCTATAAACTTTTTAATTCCTTTCTTATTAGAATAAAAGTCGGCCATACGTAAATAAGCAATCGAATCCTGAGGAAAGGATAAGTTATTATTTGATTTAAGGATAGATGGAGATTCTTCCTTTAACTTATACCAAATATCATTGTTAATTCCTTTGGTTGTTACGGTAGACGTTGTATTGTTGTATTGGTATTCTATGGTATAGTTTGTGGGATTTTCAATTAGGTTTGAATATCTGGCACTAAATTCATCTGCCACTTCCCTTTCTTTGGCGCTTTCAATATTTCCATCAGAAAATTGCGCTTTGTATAATACCGACAGGATTGAATCGATTGGTTTGTTATTGATTTTTAATATTTGCGCTCCAATAGGTATTTGAGTTTGATCATTACTATTAATTATGGTTGCTTTATTAGCTCGTATATCCACAGTAAATGGTAAGACATTTTGATCGTTAAAAAAGAAAGGGTAGGAGCTGAAATAGTTAAAGCTGGGATGAAGTTTAGTATGTCCGCATTGTAAAGAAGCTACGATAGTATTTGCTTGTTTATAGAAATCATACATTGTCATTTTCTCAGGGAGATGATTGTAAACTTCATTAAAAACAGAGTCGAAGTCGGAGGAAAATCTATTATATCCTGGATGAGCTTGCGTAATAGCTGTTTTTAATATTTTCAAATCGTTCTCAATTTGGACTTTTGTATAAGTACTATCTTTATACTGAGCAGATAAAGAATTTGATATTAGAATAAAAAGAATAGCGATCTTGGTTTTCATGAGATTTTAAAATGTAGTTCTAAGTGCTTTGTTTTTCAGCACAAAGAACAGCTATATTTTTCATTGTGTCGTCTAATCTTAGAAGGACAGACCTATTTGTTGTTTATGTTTCTTGTTCTTTAATATAAGTAGACGGAGTGATGCCTTCTTGTTTTTTGAAGACTGAATTAAAAGTAGCTTTTGAGTTAAAACCGCAATTTAGAGCTATTCCTAGAATGGATAAATGGTCATTGTCCAGGTCTTTTGCTTGTTTTTTAAATTCTTCTATTCTGTAACCATTTATAAACTCAAAGAAGTTTTTGTTAAATGAAATATTAATTGCCTGAGATAAATGATGTCTTTTTACGATCAATTGAGCGCTTAGATCATCTATGCTTAAATCTGGATTTAAATAAGGTTTTTCTTTAGCCATATATTCTTTTAATTTCAATTTTATCTTTTCAACTTCTTTAAGAGATAGGGCAGTCTTTGAATATTTCTTACCAATGTCTTCGGAGGGTAAATTGGTTGTATTGATAGTATTGCTTATCGAGGTTTGAGGATTTTTATAGTTAGAATGGCTTAATAGGAGTTTATATGCAATCCAATAGATAAGGGGGACTACTAAGAGAAAGTTATAAGGATAAATTGCAGATAGGAAAGATGCGTTATGCTTTTTGGCAAAGAAAGCTATTATAGAAAAGATCATTATAATCAAAATTGCCCATAAAAACTGCTCTAACCATTTTATGTAAACTCTGCTGGGGTTCGAAAAATAAGTAGGTAATTTCTTCTTGCATGTATAAAATACCCATAGAGAAAACAATACAAATCCAATATGGATAAAACCTGTTAAACTATTGTAAATACCAAAATCAGCATTGCTAAC
>NZ_JBEBVH010000276.1:0-4886 GCF_040392825.1 Pseudopedobacter sp. | reverse complement strand
GTTGCCCAGCCATTTATAGGATATGTGGCAACGGGACTTGTCCCTGGATTATTACAAGTAATTACAGCAAAAGGTGATTCTTCAAAATCTATATCCTCAGTTGCCATAAACTGTATATATTCAAACCCTCCCAAATGTTTTTCCGTACCCCCGCTCACTAGCAGTTCACCCGCTGCTTTAGCATCAGCCCCCTTAGGATCTGCCATAAAACCAGTAATAATAATTTGAGATTTCGCCGAGCTTATACTTAAGCACAACGAAATAAAAAGTAGAATTCTTTTCATATTCTTTTATTAGGTTGGTTAATAATTATTTTGATAAAAGGGTAACACCTTTACCTTTTTCTATTTCATCTACTGTTGTATTATCAGCCATTACAAAATAATTTACTGATCTTTTTCTCTTCCAGGACTTATTTTTAGCGTCATACTCACCCCCCAACATCATAAATGCTCCTTGTTCTGCCGGATCTATGTAGGAGATTACATAGGTATTTTTTCCTTGTAAGAAGAAAGGTTGGGTTCCGGCGTTAGAGTTATAATTATCATTATCTGCTACTCTATATCCTCTCCCTAGAGCCTGGTTTAGAATGGTTGCCCTTCCTTTTCCTCCAAAGAACACAACATCAATTGGCTTGGAAGATTCTTCAACAGCTGTCCCAACAAATAAAGCTATTCCACCTGCATTTCCGCTGTTCGGCAAAAGACCTCCGGTAGCTTCGCCAAAACCATCTCCACTACCGTTTTTATAATCAATGGTTCTTATCCATTTGGCATCTTTAATATCGGTAGATTTCGATCCGTTAATTCTCTTGTTACTTCCACCGACATAAAAAAATTCACCTGCTTTCACATTTCCGGTATTCAAATTAAACTTATAAGTCCTTCCCCCGCCCGTAGCCCAACCGGTAACCGGTGCTTCTCCCGGATTCGGCATTGCAGTGCCTGCGTTTGTACAGGTAACTAAAGCATAAGATGTTTTTGCAAAATCTATATCTTCCGTCGCTAATAGCTGTATGTACTCATAATTAGCATCTGCCCCTTTTACATCGTTGGCTATACCTGTTATAATTATTTGGGCATTAGCATAGCCTGCCATAGCGATTATGGCCAAAAGCAATAATTCTTTTTTCATTTGTTTTAGATTTTTAGTGAATAACCGCCTGTCAATACTTCTCTTAGTACCAGGCGGTTATATTCAAGATGTTATTATTCTAGTTTTGTGAGACCATTTCCTGTTTCCAAATCGGCTATAGTAGACGTAGAACCTAAAGGAACATTTGTCATAACCCTTACTGTAGTCCATTGTTCTGAGGAAGCATTATAGGTTCCTCCTAGTTTTGCAAAATTTGTCGCTGCAGGAAATCCAAATATAAAGGTGTTATTTCCTTGCCTAAAAAACGGCTGTTCTGCGTTGGTTGTAGGATGCTTTATAGCATACCTATCGGTATTCGCAATCTTGTATCCTTGTTGCGGAGGACCAGCTGTATAAATCAAACCGCCTGTACCACCAAAAAAGATTGCGTCCAGAGGCGCGGTATTTTCATTTACAGTTGTTCCCAAAAATATGGCTATACCTGCGGGATTTCCACTATTAGCTAATAATCCACCTGTTTTTGTACCGAAATCCGCACCGTCAACATCCATATACATCACACTGGCAATCCAGTTAGCTGCACTTATATCGGTTGAACTTGAGCCCCAAATTTTCTTATTAGCCCCAACATAAAAGAAATGCCCCTTTGCTACTGTTCCCGAAGTCAGATTGATTTTATATGTTCTGGCTCCTCCTGTCGCCCAACCAAACTCAGGATACCCTCCTGGTAAAGTTGCTCCGGCATTATTACATGTTACCATGGAAAATGGAGTCATTTCAAAATCAATATCCTGGGTTGCCATAAACTGAACGTATTCATAATTTCCATCAGCCCCAGTTGGATCTGTTAAAAATCCAGTAATAATTATCGGTGTTTTACCAAGTGGAATATTAGGATCAACATCAACTCCAGTACTAACCATTTCATCAAAGGCTCTTGGCCAAACCCGTATGCTTTGCTCTTCCCCTTCATCTTCGATAAACACTATTCCACTTGTTACCGCTCTTTTAGGTAAGTTTTCTCCTGCAAAACTAGCTTCGGCTTCGGTATGGAGCAAGATTGTAGATCCTCCGCCATCATGAAAACTTTTGTCCCCTGCATAATCTTCTCCAAAAACCCGGTTAAAAATGCAACCGTATATTCTTACCAATGTACTCTCGTAAAAAGACGGATTCTTGGTTAGATTATCAACCGTAACACTTTGTAGTTTCGGAGTATTTCCTGAAGAGACTTTAGAAATGGCCTCTTTCAGTAGATTCTTTATCTGCAGAGAACCATTTACCTTTGTCAAAGTAGATCCTGCAATATTCACTACAATTGAATCTCCGGGTAAATAACTCGAAGCCTGTTCTCCTATCACAAGATTGATTCCTCTAACTTTAGCTGGTTGCCTTCCACTTTGCATGACAACTAATCCTGCCGGAACATTCTTATTTGCGTGATCAGAAATTACGATACCTACTATCTTCGTAGCACCATCTAAAGTATTGTTATCCAAAGTAACGTCTTGTCCTTTATAAAGTCGTCTTACCGTTTCTACATTAATAATCGGGCTGGGATAGCTATCTGCATCAGTCTTTTCTTCGCAGGAAGACCACATAAAAGACGTAAATGCCAGCAGTATATATATTATTCCCTTTTTCATAACATTTATCTTTAAATTTTATATTACGGTTTTTGCCACCAAACTTGTGTACTTATTTCATCTGGACCTTGCCTAGAAATCGCTATCTGATAATTAGCTCCGTTTGTCGACTGCAGATAAACAGGATAGTTTATTCTGGCAGGCATTACTTTATTATTACCTAATCCTAAGCCTTTAGGCAGATTGGGATGACCTGTTCTACGATATTCAAACCAGCTTTGCATATCAGTAAAAAACAAGGAATAATATTTCTGAACATGGATTAGCTCCATTTTGAAATCTAATGAAAAGTCGTTGTCCCAGGCTACACTTCCAGTCGTCAGATAATCAGCAGGAACAGTATATCCCCATAAAGTAATTCCGTTTGTAACACCAGATTCGTAATATTCTTTAGCTGTTTTATTCGTTATCCATCCTTTAAGGGCTGCTTCTGCCAGTATAAATTGTAGTTCAGAATAATTTAAAATATTTCCTAGCAAAGGCTCACTCATTAAAGCGTTAGGCAAAGCAGATCTAGCTTCGGGCGCCTGACCAATTGGATATCCACTTGGTACTCCTGCGTATTCTCCCTGATGCTTTGTAACCCATTTCTCTACTCTTGGATCTTTCCATTCATTCAGATTATCAACAAAAAAACTTGCAATTCTCGGAGTTGCCCAGTCTGCCGGGCGCCAGGTTGCAAACGGAGAAACGTAAGGAGAAGCACCTGTCCATCTTAAAATGGCAGATTCGGAATTATTTGCAATAATCGGGTATTCTGATGCTTTAGTTTCCACGATTTCCTTGATTTTTGCCGCAGCGTCAAACTCGGATTTTGCTGAAACTCTTAAAAGCAACCTTAGATACAATGAATTACCAAATTTACGCCATTTAGCAACTGACCCTCCATAAATTGGATCACTTGTCGCTTTTATTGTCCCTGTTCCAACTTCCTTCAACAAAACATTGGCCTGCTCAAGTTTGGTAAAAAGATCCTGATAAATATCTTTTTGCATATCAAAAGCTGGATTTAACAACCCATCTTTCCCTTGAAGCGAACTGAAATACGGTATTTCTCCATAAGTATCTGTCAAAAGAGAATATACCCATGCCTGACAAATCAATGCAATTCCCATATATCCTTTATTCAGTGTTCCTTCTCCCCCTCTATACACGTCTCTGAAGTTGGCCAATTGTACGAACCAGTTATTGTACATATAATCGGCCTCTGACCTACGCACTTCATATCTGAAAAGCTTACTGTCGCTATCTCCCATATTCACAGTAACTTGCATAAACTCATTGGTTATCCGCTGGCTTCTATTCATATTGACCGAAACTACAGATGTAATAGCAGGTGCTAAAAGCGCATCCGGAGTAACCATTTCACTTGTATTGGGATTTTTATTTATTTCCTTAAATCCTTTGGTACAAGATGTCGAACCTAGTATCAAAAGAGAATAAATTATATTTTTTATCTTCATGTTTTTACGCTTAAAATCCTACAATTAGATTCAAACCAAATGTCCTGGACGACGGAAACTGACCAATTTCAAATCCTTTGTTAATATCTCCATTACCCAAAGTCCCAAACTCTGGATCAAACACCGGCCAACTAGAAATAATGAATAAATCACGACCATAAATTGCCAGAGTCCCTTTTTGAAGTCCTAATTTCTTCAACATTTTTGCAGGAAGAGTGTATGAAAATCTAGCTTCTCTAAATTTTAAAAAGTCAGTCGAGTAAGAAGTTCCTTCTACATTATCGCCTCCATAATGCAATTTGTAATACGTTTCAATATCCGTCGCGATTTCCGTATTCGGGCTATAAGTACCGTCTCCATTACTTATCACTCCTTTTCCGATTACACCATTATAACGTCCTGGCAAAGTATTTTTTGTTTTTCCTCCTTCAGCCAGATTTCTCGCTGTTAAAGAAAAAGCCTTAGCCCCAAACTGAGCATCAAATAAGAAACTCAGACCATACTGCTTATAACGGAACTGATTATTTAAACTGGCCTTCCATTTTGGATTCGTATTTCCGATATAAACCATATCCTTAGTTAAGGTAGGATATCCATTCTCATATATGATTTGTCCATCTGGAGCACGATTATATCCAAGACCATAAAGATCTCCCATACTTCCTCCAATTGCTGCGATAAT
>NZ_JBEBVH010000275.1:0-4916 GCF_040392825.1 Pseudopedobacter sp. | reverse complement strand
AGGATACAGGAAGTGTGGTCGAATTCCATTTCATAACAAAGGCATTCCAACTGCCGTTTCCTGGTCTGTGATAAAAATCTTGTCCGGTACCTGCGAAATTTACCGTTGTTCGTTGAGTTGTAATACCAGCGGCCTGCCCGTTTATATATAAGGCAGAATTAGTTGCTACCAAGCCCATAACTCTGTCTCCACCTAATGTAGATAAGACTTTTGTATCTACTACATTTCCGGTTTCTCCATTAAATTTTGCAATATATCCTTCATTGCCGTCTGTTGTTGTAATGTTTGTTATACCTATAGTTTTAAAATCCATAGAAGTAAGAACGACTCCTCCTGCAAAAACTTCTTTATTGTCGTTTACCGTAATTACATTCGCGGTAGACGTTCCTCCTGCAGGAAAAACTTTGCCCCATATTCCTGATCCGTTACTTGCGTTGAATTTGGCAAAAAAAGGAAAAGTGGCGGTGTTAGCTTCAATAGGTACTGTTACTCCTCCAAAATCTAACGTATTATCAGATCCTCCACTTAAAGTTCCCGCAATATAAACCCCGTTGTCCTTATCTACCGTAATATCATAAGCTATTTTTTGTTGGCTTTCTGTGCTTGAAATTGATTGTACCCACTTAACAACGCCATCACTATCCAGCTTTGTCAACCAGGTACTTGTCCCTAACGCAACCGGAAAATTCTCGCTATCAATACTAATGGTTGTAGCAGTTCCAAAATTTCCAGAACCTGTGGCATAGATGCTTTTATCAATTGGATCTGTAACGACAGCGTAGGCAACATCTGCCGCGGTACCACCAATAGATTTAATAAATAGGAGATTACCATTTGTATCAAATTTGGCTATAAACCCATCAGTACTTCCTTTCGATTTAAAAGCCTGACCTTCTATTAATACAGGTACCTCATTTATCTTCAACTCACCTGTAAAAGACCCTACTACAATTAAATTTCCGTCAGCATCAGTCCTTACATCTCTTACAGATTCCGTACTATTAGCAGTAGTACTTGAAAATGTTTTGTGCCATACGTAATTTCCTGTCTTTGATAGTTTCATTAACAGGCCATCCGTATCGCTGGCACCTATAGTTGAAATATTTCCAGGACTAAAATTAATACCAGAACTTGATTTATAATAATAGTCTATCTCCCCAGCGAAACGTCCTCCTATATATACGGCATTATTTACATCATCAACAGCTATCGCGTTTGCTATAGCAACGGTATAAGGTGATGCTGTACTCTTTACTGTTGGCCCAAATCCTAACATCCAATCAAACTTACCCGCATTGTCAGTTTTTGCTACAAAAGTATTATGAGCATTATTTTGAGGCCCCGAAGCAAGGGCAACATTTTTCAAGTCTTGATCAAAAGCCTTTTCTCCATTTTCTCCCGTTTTCCCGTTACTGTAAGCATTAGCCCAGGTATTAGTTATAGTAGTGCTAGCAGCATAGGTCCCTGTAGAGTAAGTATTGCCAGCAGCGTCTACCGCTAAACGCTTACCCAAATAATCACCACTATGGAACGGTATAGGACCCGAAATACTCCCCAGCCAATGCTGTGCATTTGCAACAGAAGACAGCCCTATAATCCCCAGAGCTGCTACACATAGATTTTTTAATAGTTGTTTTCTCATATTATAAAATTTATAAGTGATTTGTATTCTTTATTTAATGCTATTTGTTTCCGTTGCAAATGTTGCTGGATTTACTTCTATCCCCATTGCTTTAACAATATGACTTGGCCCCGAAATAAATGAATGCAAGAGTTAATGTATCCTCTATTCCTATCTCTCAGGATTTGTAGTTATGGTTACGTAAACGATAATTAAAAACACAATGAAATGCTCTGCTTTAAATTGTGGATTTGGTTAATATATTAGTTCAGATATTTTCGGTAACGTTACCGAAATAATAGTGAATATACCATTATTTTAAAATTCAAACAAATCTTTTTTTACTTATAACTACAAACGATTCAATAAGCTATTAAAAAAAATGACGCACCGCATAATGCTGTATAAGTACGTCATTCTTTTTATATGAGATCAGTTTTTATAGTATCCGGTTATATCATAACTGATTTTCCTGTTGCTGCACTTTCATAAATTGCTTCTATAATTCTTACAGATTTCCTTCCCTCATTTCCATCAACAAACGGATTAACTCCTGTACTTACTGATAATATAAAGTTTTCTATTTGTAACTGATGGCCTAAAAAGCTTATGGCCATTGGATTGGAGACTCCTCCATTAACCGACTCATGTTTTTTATCTTTTTTAACAACAAGCTCGTCTCCGGTTTCTTCTTTTTCAAATTCCCATCTGGTTATATCGGCATCTTCTATAATAACCGATCCTTCTGTACCTGATATTTCTATACGTTTTAAAAAACCCGGATAAATGGCAGTAGAACATTCAATTACTCCCAAAGCACCATTGCTAAATTTTAAAATGGCTACTGCGGTATCTTCTACTTCAATCTCTTTATGTCTGAAATTACCGGTAAGCGCCTGTACACTTTCCACCTCTCCCATGTACCATTGCAAAACATCTACGGCATGGATAGCCTGATTCATTAATGCGCCTCCTCCGTCCAGTTCCCAGGTACCTCTCCATGCGTTTTGCTTGTAATAAGCTTCTGTTCTACTCCACTTTACATACGCACTACCAATTGCCAGATTGCCAAATCTTCCCTTATCTATAGCGGCTTTAATCTTTTTGCTTTCAGGATAAAACCTACTTGGAAAAATCACACCTAATTTTACATTATTCGCATTAGCTGTCCTTATAATACGGTCACATTTTTCGGTAGTTATCTCTAGAGGCTTCTCAATTAAACAATGCTTTCCTTTTTGTATAGCTTTAATAGCTATATCCTCATGAAGACCTGAAGGGGTACAAATACAAACTATATCTAAACCTTCAAAATTCAGCAAATCATCCAGATTATCAAAAGCAAGACAAGTATGTCTGTCTTTAAACGAGTTTGCTTTTTCGAAACTTCTGTTAAATACACCTAGCAATTTAGCATTCGGAATACATTTTAATGCCTCTGCATGCATATCTGCAATGGCTCCTGTACCAATTATACCGAAGCCATATATTTTTTCAATTCCCATAACAATAATATTCAAGAGTTTGTATACACCACCTATCTATCACATTGTATATTACTGATTTTAAATTTTTTACAAATAAAAACCAGTTTACTTCTGTTAAATGATTCTAATCTTTAGTTTTCTTAACCGTGTAAGCTATTACTTTATTCATCAAAGTATCTTTTCGGCCTTTGTTAAACATAGAATCGATCTTAATTTCATAAACGAAACCCGCTTCTATTTTTCCAAGATCTAAAGTCATCTTAGAATTTTTAGCAGCCGTTTTAACCGCTTTTATAACCACATTTTCTTCATTTATTCTCGGAGAGCCATACTTTGCATGGTAATGATAATTGTACTTTTTTACTTTTAACAGCGAAGAAATATCTATTCCCTTGGGAATAGAAAAAGGTTCAGTAAAATCTAATTCGAATCCTTCTTTTTCCAGTTTAATAGTTTTTACATCAAATGGAACCTTGTTTGTTGCTGTAATTTTCTGTATCCCTCTGTCTCCCAGCCAGCCGTGGTCGGTCTGGCCAACCCATATACTTCCATCAGGAGCAATTGCCAATCTGTTGTTGCCTTTTCTCAGACCGTCTTTTTCTATAAACAATGTTACTGCTCCCTGTATAACTCCGTTAACTTCTTCCAACATTACACGTACAAGACGCTCCGTATTCATCTCACCAACTATAAGCTGACCCTTAAAATGGTTCATGTTCATACCTTCCCTGATCATAACGGGCTGGGTTGGTGAGTTAGCTATCACATCATGCGGAAAAATAACAGCAGGTTTATCTCGCAAATTATCTAACGAATCTTTGCCCCATTCAAACGGATTTCCTTTTTTCCAATTTTTTTCCCAAACTAAAGCAGCCGGATGACCGTAAAAATGTCCTTCTTTCACATGATAAAGTGGACTGGAAGCCACCCAATCTCCCTGGTTATCTGTTACGAACAGATTTTCGTTATCATCTATCATCAAGCCATTAGGAGAACGGAAACCTGATGCGAAGGGAATCACTTTTCCATCTGGAGTTAGCTTCATAATCCATCCTCTGTAAGGAACTACCGAAAACATAGCCCGGCTTTGTTTTGATTTGCCGTCCATATTTAACTCGCCCCTGACTTCTTTTGCAATTCCTCCACCAGAGGATGCAGAGTTGAGGCCTATATACAGGTTCCCTTTTTTATCTTTTACAGGTCCGTAAGTAAATTCATGATAATTTCCGGTCATACCAAAACCATCATAAACCGTTTCATATAAGTCGGCCATTCCATCTCCATCGGTATCTTTTACCCTTGTAAGTTCTGGCAATTGCATCACCAATAGTTCACTTTCATTAACCACTAACATTCCCAGCGGTTCATGCAGTCCACTGGCAAACAATTTCCATTCTGATTTTTTAGGGTCATAAATCATTATTTCCCCTCTCATAAAGGCGGCAACCAATCTTCCATCCGGCAAGAACTCTAAAGCAGCTACTTCTGCAGTTAAGCCATCGGGAGTTTTGATGTTTTCAATGGTATATGGCGGCTTTGCTTTTTTATCAAAACTGGTACAAAAAATCAATGTACACGTTACACTTATCAGTAAGATTATATTTCTCATTTGATGATTCTTAATTCTATATTAAATTTTGCTCCTGCTTCTGGCTTCAGCTCTAAATACTCGCCTGAAAGCTTTTTGCCATTGAAGTAATACGCTGTGTTGTCTGTTGGGGTATAGTTAACATGTATTTTGTCTTTCAAAGCAGGAATTCGGAATGATCTCACAATGCCGTTTCCTTCTTTTAGTTCTTTAATAAGCT
>NZ_JBEBVH010000274.1:0-4921 GCF_040392825.1 Pseudopedobacter sp. | reverse complement strand
AAACACCAATAAAACCAATGCTAAAATAGATGCAATGGTCCAGTTTTTCCGTACGGCGGGTGATGCCGATAAATTGTGGTTTTTAGCGCTGTTTTCCGGCAAAAGAGGCAGACGTTTGGTTTCTACAAAGTTAATGCGCGAATGGACTCTGGAAGTTACCCAACTGCCGGAATGGCTCTTTACCGAAAGCTACAGTGCCGTAGGCGATTTAGGTGAAACCATTGCACTGGTATTGCCTCCGCACTTGCAAAAGCTGGATTTTTCTTTAAATGAATGGATGCAGCAGATTAATGCTTTAAAAAACGCAGATGATGCGACAAAAAAGACTTTTATACTTACCGCATGGGATGGCCTGGATTATACAGAACGTTTCATTTTTAATAAGCTGATTGGCGGGAGCTTTCGTCTGGGTGTTTCTCAAAAAATGCTTGTTAACGCGTTAGCCAGATATTCCGGCATAGAACCAAGCACCATTACCCACGCTATTATGGGGAGCTGGACAGTTGAAGACGCCAATTTTGAAGAATTAATTCGGGGCGAAGGCAGCAATCCTGATACTTCCAAACCCTATCCGTTCTGTCTGGCGTATCCTATAGAGAAAGAGGTTGAACATTTGCAGGAAAGGAAAGACTGGCAGGCAGAATATAAATGGGATGGAATAAGAGGGCAATTCATTAGAAGAAACAATGAGGTTT
This sequence comes from Pseudopedobacter sp., assembly GCF_040392825.1. Taxonomy (NCBI): domain Bacteria; kingdom Pseudomonadati; phylum Bacteroidota; class Sphingobacteriia; order Sphingobacteriales; family Sphingobacteriaceae; genus Pseudopedobacter; species Pseudopedobacter sp. Next base: position 4,226 of record NZ_JBEBVH010000274.1, on the reverse strand, counting down.
TTATATGGTCGAGAGGCGAAGAACTGGTATCCGATCAGTTTCCCGAGGTTATTGATGCTTTAAAAGAAATGCAGGGCAATTTTGTACTTGATGGCGAAGTCTTACCTGTAAAAAATGGTGCCGTTTTAAATTTCAATGAACTGCAAAAGCGTTTAAACCGTAAAAATATCAGCAAGAAATTTCTGGAAGAAATTCCTATTCAGGTGTTTGTATATGATATTTTTGAGAATGAGGGGCAAGACCTAAGGAATATGCCCTTGAGGGAGCGAAGGAAAATCCTGGAAGATATTATTAATAAAAATCAGAATCCGGTTTTTTCTCTATCAAAAATTATAGAAACAGAAGACTGGTTAAGTTTGTATGAGATAAGAGCTAAAGCAAGGGAAATTAATTCAGAGGGGTTGATGCTGAAACATAAAGATTCACTTTATCATTCGGGAAGAAAAAAAGGCGATTGGTGGAAATGGAAAATTGATCCCTTAACTATAGATGCGGTCTTAATTTATGCGCAAAGAGGATCTGGCCGAAGAAGCGGGCATTATACAGACTATACATTTGCAGTAAGAGACGGAGAAAATCTAGTAACCATTGCCAAGGCTTATTCGGGATTAACAGATAAGGAAATTACCGAGGTAAGTAAATTTGTGAATAAAAATGCCATAGAAAAATTTGGCCCCGTTAGAACTGTAAAACCAGAGCTTGTCTTTGAAATTGCTTTCGAAGGCATTGGCTACAGCAGTCGACACAAAAGCGGGGTTGCCGTTCGTTTCCCCAGAATTTTACGTTGGCGCAAAGACAAAACGGTTAATGAGATTGATACGATTGAAGACATAAAAAAGCTGATTCGATAGCTGAGATTTACCAAGCAGAAAGTTAAACATGAAAGATGTCGAAATTTTACGAAAGTACCGGATATAAAATCATTAGCGATTGGCTCTCGAAAAACAATCGTACCCCTTTCGGTTTCCAATTAAATACATGGAAAAAATATGCCGATAGTTATAGCGGAATGGTTGTAGCTCCAACCGGTTTCGGAAAGACATTTTCTGTTTTCATAGCGGTAATTATAGATTATTTAAATCAGCCTGAAAAATATGGAAGCGGATTAAAATTACTATGGATTACTCCACTAAGAGCTTTAGCCAAAGATTTGGGAAGGGCAATGAATGAAGCAATTAATGAAATAGGTTTGGACTGGGTTGTTGAAGTACGAAGCGGAGATACGCCTATAGAAATAAGAGCCAGACAAAAGAAAAGTATGCCCGAAGTGCTGCTTATTACTCCGGAAAGTCTGCATTTGCTCTTAGCGCAAAAAAAGCATAAAGACCTGTTTAAAAATCTGCAATGCATTGCGGTAGATGAATGGCATGAATTGCTGGATTCTAAACGGGGCGTAATGACAGAACTGGCTATTTCACGTTTACTAAGTTATCGCCAGGACATAAAAATATGGGGAATTACAGCTACCATAGGCAATTTAGACGAAGCTTTGGAAGTTCTGATTCCCTACCCTGTTAAAAAAACTAAAATCATAGCAAAGGAGAAAAAGAAGATCGACATTCTTTCCGTTTTGCCAGAGGAGGTTGAAATTCTTCCCTGGGCAGGACATTTAGGTGGAAAGTTAGTAGACAAGGTTACCGAAATTATTCTGCAGAGCAATACTACGCTGGTATTTACCAATACCCGCAGCCAGTCTGAAATATGGTATCAGCTGCTGCTAAACCATTATCCTGATTTTGCGGGGCAAATTGCTATTCACCACAGTTCTATAGACAAAGCACTGCGCATCTGGATAGAAGACAATCTGAATTCAGGCTACCTGAAAGCTGTTGTGTGTACTTCCTCTCTGGATTTAGGGGTCGATTTTAAACCGGTTGATACCGTTATACAAATTGGGTCAAGCAAAGGTGTATCAAGGTTCCTGCAAAGAGCCGGAAGAAGCGGCCACTCGCCTTTTGAGACTTCTAAAATCTATTTTGTTCCCACACATTCGCTGGAGCTGATAGAAGTATCTGCATTAAAATCTGCATTAAAAGAAAATGCTATAGAACCACGTGAACCGCTATTTCTAACCTACGACGTTTTAGTGCAATATTTGGTAAGTCTTGCTTTAGGCGAAGGTTTCGAAGCCGACGCAACGTATAAACAAGTAAAAGCTACCTATACTTTTAGGGAACTGCTGGAAGAAGACTGGGCCTGGATTCTTAATTTTATTACAAATGGCGGAAACTTGCACAACTATAAAGAATTTCATAAAGTTATTGTTGAGAATGGATTGTATAAGGTAACCAACCGGAGAATTGGAATGCTGCATCGTTTAAATGTGGGAGTCATTGTAAGCGATGTCATGATGAAGGTAAAATTTATGGGTGGTGGTTATATCGGGATGATTGAAGAATATTTTATAGCCAAATTAAACCCCGGAGATCGATTTGTTTTAGCCGGACGTGTTCTGGAACTGATCATGGTGAAAGATTTAACTGCATTTGTAAAACTATCTAAAGGCAAAGGGCTTGTTGCCGCCTACTTGGGAGGGAGATTGCCCTTAACTTCCAGTCTATCACATTACCTGCGACAGAAACTGGCGGACAGTCTAAACGCCAGATCGGGAGAAAAAGAACTGGTATTTCTGCACCCCCTGCTGCAAAGGCAATCTGAGCATTCTTACATTCCGCAGGCAGATGAGTTTCTGGTCGAATTAATCAGTACCAGAGAGGGTTACCATTTATTTATGTATCCTTTCGAAGGCAGGCTGTTGCACGAGGTAATGTCGGCTCTGATTGCTTACCGGATATCAAAAATCACCTCTATCACCTTTACCATGGCGATGAATGATTACGGCTTTGAGCTGTTAAGCAACCAGCCTATTCCGGTAAATGACGATAACATCCATCAAATCTTAAGCAAAGAAAATTTGATTAATGACATTTTGCACAGCATTAATGCTACCGAAATGGCGAAGAGAAAGTTTCGCGATATTGCCGTAATTTCGGGAATGGTGATACAGACTTATCCCGGACAGCGGAAAACATTTAAAAGTCTCCAGTCCAGCTCGGGACTCATTTTTCAAGTATTGGAAGATTACGACAAAAACAATCTGCTGCTTAAACAGGCTTATACCGAGGTATTTAACCAGCAGCTACAGGAAGCGCGTTTACGGGCAGCATTTAACCGTATTTCTAATTCTAAAATTATACTTAAGCATACCAAAAGCTTTACACCCTTGAGTTTCCCCATAAAAGTAGATAGCCTGAGACAAAGCCTGAGCAGCGAAGATCTGGAAACAAGAGTAAAACAATTACAGGAAGAGGCACTTAAAGCGGAGAAAAGAAAGTGATGAAGACACTGACAAAACAAATAAACAATCAAACTTTTGTATTTTCTGAATCTAAGACGCTGCTTTGGGAAGAAGAGAAAACGCTTATTTTAAGCGATATGCATTTAGGAAAAGCGGCACACTTCCGAAAACACGGTATCGCTATACCTTCTGAAATTATGCTGAACGACCTGGAAAGATTAAGCAAAGCACTGGACTATTTCCAGCCAGACAGAATGGTCATTGTAGGAGATTTTATTCACGCCGGCGATAACAGCGACACCGCATTATTTAATACATGGCGCGAGAAACACCCGCAAATAGCAATTGATCTGGTAAAAGGCAATCATGACAGATTCAAAAAAGAATATCTTGATAAATGGATGGTTCATCTGCATCATCAATCTTTAATGATACGGGATATACTTTTTGTACACGAACCGGCAAAAGCAGAAAATCAGTTTACTATTTCCGGACATATACACCCGGGTGTAAGCTTAAGGCTTCAAAAAAACAGGATTATCAGACTGCCTTGCTGGGCTTTTAACGATCACCAATTAATACTCCCAGCTTTTAGCAGTTTCACAGGTTTAGACACCAATGCTGTAAAAACCGACTTTAGCAAAATTATTGTAACGGAAGGTTTGCTTTTAGAGATTCAGTAAAGAGAATTTAAAAAGTTTTTTATCCATCATGAAGTTAGCGCAAGCGTCCGCTTGTGCTATACAAAAACTGTAAACGTATCACAGGATTATTTAAAAACTGTAAACTTTTTTAGGACGATACAAGTGCTATGAGCTATATAAGGCACAAGCGGACGCTTGCGCCAGGCGGAGAATTTAAAAAGTTTTTTATTCATCATGAAATTAGCGGAACAAGAAGAAATTACTTTTTGGAATTCAATACCTAA
>NZ_JBEBVH010000273.1:0-4942 GCF_040392825.1 Pseudopedobacter sp. | reverse complement strand
CTTATCAATTATGCTAGATTTACTTGGCCAACCAATTAATATACAAGTTGCCAGAATTTCACGCGAAGCCCTGCTAATTCCACCAGCGATATTATAATCGATCGTAGTCATTACATTCACCTCCGTTTCACTTCCGGAAGCATACTTTGCGATTGAATCTAAATTTTTGCGAGCTTTCTTAAGATTAATTTCGGCCATCTCGTTGTTTGGTACAACTGAAAGAACTGTTAATGGATGAGGTGATTTTTTATTTCTTATTAAAGTCGCCATATCCAATAGCATTTCCATATTATTCAGATTAGCAATGGGCAGTATAATATGCTCTTCTTTTGTCTCATCTTGTTCAGGAATGTCAATGTCCGGATCTCCTTCTAAAACTACTTTTTTAGATGCTGCTTCAGCATTAAGAGTTGCGATAATGCATGAAACCAATATTAATAATATAGCACCGTTTAAAACATTTTCACCTACGATATTATTTTGATAACCAACTAAAATTACAGCTAATGTCGCTGCGGCATGCGATCCACTAAGACCATAAATCAACTGTCTTTGTGCTACAGAGTATTTAAAAATCCTTTGTGTAAAAAAGGCAGCAGTCCATTTTCCACAAACAGAAATCCCTACTAATGCAGCGGCAATCAGTATGGCAGTTGGCCCATTTAAAAGAACTGTTACGTCTACCATCATACCAACACTAATCAGAAAGAATGGTATAAAAATAGCACTGCCAATAAAATCTATCCGATTCATTAAGGCGGATGAAGAAGGGATTAATCGGTTAAGAGCTAAACCGGCCATAAATGCTCCAATAATAGGTTCGAGGCCTGCTAAATCTGCAATAAAAGCTGAAACAAATACGGTAAAAAGTACAAAAATATAATGTGCAGTTCTTTCCCCTTCAATTTTTCTAAAAAACCATTTAGCAATTTTCGGAATTATATAAAACATTATAAAAAAGAAAATTGCAAACGAAATTCCCATTTGAATCCAGAACTGACTATTTAACATCCCTTGAGAGAATGCAACTATAATGGCAAGAATCACCAAAACTATAGTATCGGTTAATATTGTTCCTCCGATTGCCACAGCAACAGCCTCATTCTTAGCTATTCCATAACTGGTAACTACAGGAAAGGCTACCAAAGTATGAGTAGCCATCATAACACTAATCATGATACTGGCAGCCATATCATAATTAAACACATAATAGAATAGTGGGTAACCAATTAATACTGGAATAATAAATGTAAAGAATCCAAAAGTCAGACTTTTATGTTTGGTTTTACCAAAATCGTTCACATCTAGTTCCAGTCCTGCTATAAACATGATATATAAAATACCTATGGTCGAAAACAAATTAACTGCAGAATTATTTTCTATAATGTTTAAAGCGTAAGGTCCAATAATAACCCCAGATAGGATTAAACCAATTATACCAGGTATTCTGATTTTACGTAAAAGAATCGGAGAGAGTAGTATTATAAATAAGATAAGCGCAAATATGAGAACCGAATTAGTAAGAGGCGTCTCAAATTCATGTTTTATATGTTCGATAAATGCTTTATCCATAGAGAAGTATTCTTGTATTTCCTATTAAAATGATCACTCACAGATTACAATATTACTGCAGTATGTGACTTCAAATATAAAAAAATACATTAAGTCTTGGTTAGGCAGTTACGTGCTTTTCTTCCAACTCAGCATCTATTAGCTCATACGGGGAGTTTTTACTTATAAATTCCGGAACAATTTGTTTCATCTTACGAACTACAGCTTTATTGATCTGTTGTTCATTTATCGCCAACAGTTCATCAATATTTCTTTTTGTTTGATCAAACGGATAGCTTACAACTCGTGCAATGTTTATTTTTTCATGATGAGTTGGTAAAGTATGTTCAGAGGCACTTAATAGCTCTTCATATAGCTTTTCTCCAGGCCGTAAACCAGAAAATACTATACTAATATCTACACCCTCCTGCAGACCTGCAAGTTGAATCATTTTTCTAGCTAAGTCAACAATTTTAATAGGTTTACCCATATCAAAGACAAATATCTCTCCGCCTTCGCCCATTGTCCCTGCTTCCAAAACTAATTGAACAGCTTCAGGAATAGTCATAAAGTATCGGGTAATCTCAGGATGAGTAACTGTGATAGGCCCTCCCTTTTCTATCTGACTTTTAAAACGAGGTATAACAGATCCGTTTGATCCTAATACATTTCCAAATCTGGTTGTAATAAAGCGGGTCTTAACATTTTTTGATACATACATGCCGTTTCCATTCACTCCCTTTTGTTTCAGTGAATACTGACCATCATTCAAAGCTTGTATATAAATTTCTGCCAGACGCTTGGAAGCACCCATAATATTAGTAGGATTAACTGCTTTATCTGTAGATACCATAACAAATTTATCTGTTCCGAATTTCACAGCTAAATCTGCAACATTCTTAGTTCCTTGCACATTCGATTTTATAGCTTCAAAAGGGTTATGTTCCATTAAAGGAACATGTTTGTAAGCAGCGGCATGATAAACTATTTGAGGACGTAAATTATCAAACAATTTATGCATCCGGCTATAGCTTCTAACATCAGCAATCTTAATTTCTATAGAAGCATCTGGAAACTTATCTTCCAACTCTAATTGCATTTCATGAAGAGGAGATTCAGCTTGGTCACACAAAATAAGAAAAGCTGGATTATATTTTAATACTTGCCGAACAATTTCTGACCCAATCGATCCTGCAGCTCCAGTAACCAATACTCTTTTCCCTGTCAAATCATTACTCACTCTTGTTTGGTCAATTCGGATAGGCTTCCTTTGTAAAAGATCTTCAATGCTTAACTTCTGCATCTGTTTTCTATCCAATTTACCAGAAAGCCACGTTCCAGCCGGTGGAACCGTTATTACCTTAATGCCTAATCTTAGAGCACGTTCAATTACAACCTTTTTATCTCGTTCTCCTAATAGCTCATTAATAACAATAATTTGATCAATATTTTTCTTAGCATTTAAGACTGTAAGTTCCTTGAAATGATAAACCTTTTTTTGCTCCATATAACTATTTAGTCTAGTGCGGTCAACATCAATAAAACCTTCTACTACATAGTTCGCATCTGAGTTATTCTCCAATGCCTGTTTAACTAAAACAGCATTTTTATCTGAGCCATAAATTAGTACATTAATTCTTTCTTTATTCCCATAACGTCTGATCATTACATAAAAAGCTGCTTTTGCAAAAATCCTCAACATAATTAATAATGAGGAAGTAATGAAGAAATTAATGATCAATATACTGAACAAATTCAATAATTGAATATGTAGGATCGGTTGCACAAATAAAAAGGAAGCAAACAAAAAAGCAATACTGAAAGTTAATACGGCAACAAAAATACGCAGCATATCCTGCGTATTAGAATAACGTAAAAGACCTGTGTGAAGTCTTAAGAAGTAGATTACAGGAGAGGCTATTAAGCAGAAGAGAGAAATGTAAATAAGATAGTGGCCTCTTACCATATCATTAAACTCGAACCGCTCAACAATAAAATAAGAAAAAGAAAAAGACCAACTTATGATTATTAAATCAACAATAAATATCACCCATCTAGGGAGAGTCCGACCTTGAAGTAAAAATTTTCTCACATTTCTATATTAAACCTGTTCTTTAATCTCGGTACATTTCAAGCAATAAGTGTACCATGAAAACGAATGTTTATTTTAAAACGCAACAAAAAATCATTCATTTAGTTTCATAAATATTCTACTAAAAAACAATATTTATATAACATACTGATTGATAGAGTAAAATAAATATGAACTATCAGCTTAATTCATTAAAATATTTATGAAACAAAGGAATGGTCTCAATACCCTTCAGGTAATTTGCAATATCATACTTCTCATTTGGTGAGTGCAAATTATCGCTATCTAAACCAAAGCCCATAAGTACAGTCTTAATGCCTAATTCTTGCTCAAACAATGCTACAATCGGAATACTCCCTCCACCCCTTGTTGGAATTGGGGCTTTTCCAAAAGATTCCTCAATCGCTTTTGAAGCTGCACGATACGCTACACTATCGGTAGGAGTTACAACAGGTTCTCCCCCATGATGTGGCTTTACACTTACAGTAACAGTATCTGGAGCGATACGTTTAAAATGATTCTTAAAAATTTCAGTGATGTTATTTGAATTCTGATTAGGAACCAAACGCATCGATATTTTAGCACTTGCTTTAGCAGGCAGAACAGTTTTTGCACCCTCACCGGTATATCCACCCCAAATACCATTCACCTCTAACGTTGGTCGTATACCTGTACGCTCCAAGGTGGTATAGCCTTTTTCTCCCCAAACATTTTCAATCCCCAAATCTTCTTTATATTCCTCAATATCAAAAGGAGCTTTATTAAGCGCCTCACGCTCTTCTTCAGATAAAGTTACAACATCATCATAAAATCCAGGGATTGTAATATGATTGTTTTCATCATGCAGAGAGGCAATCATTTTTGCCAGGATAATAGCAGGATTAGCCACAGCACCTCCATAAACGCCTGAATGCAAATCACGGTTTGGCCCTTGAACTTCAACCTCAACATATGATAAACCTCGTAACCCTGTTTCCAGAGAAGGGTTTTCCAAACTAATCATAGAGGTATCTGAAATTAAAACAACATCTGCCTTTAATCGTTCCTTATTTTCGCTAACAAAAACTCCTAAATTGTCCGATCCTACTTCCTCTTCGCCTTCAATCATAAATTTAATATTACAAGGTAAGCCATCTGTTTGAAGCATCAATTCAAATGCCTTCACATGCATATAGAATTGACCTTTATCATCACAGGCACCTCTTGCATATATTTTTCCATCACGCACAGTTGGTTCAAAAGGAGGAGTTTTCCAAAGTTCTAACGGATCCGGAGGTTGAACATCATAATGTCCGTAAA
>NZ_JBEBVH010000272.1:0-4943 GCF_040392825.1 Pseudopedobacter sp. | reverse complement strand
AACTATATTTCAATCATTTCAAAGAACAATTTCAGATTTTAATGGGACAGCAATGATCGCACCCATAATGAAATCTGTCATCTGCATCAATAGGCTTTCGTGTGAGCGTATATTTTGGATATTTCTGAACACCTCATACTTAGAGTTGAGGATATCCTTGAGCCGATGCACTTTATGTGCACTCAGCGTATCTTTTATGTCGAGGTATACATTATAGCTAGCTGTGGTGTCAACCTTGTGATTGAGCAGAATGTAATACATCTTGTAGTAGAAGTCGTCATAGCTTTGTCCAAAATCATCATTTCTGATCCGCGTCTTATCGATGCCAACAGCCCTGAATTTTAATTCTGAATAAAAGAAATATTCTACGAGATCGAGGTAGAAGGAGAACTTTGATTTGGATACATTGCTCCATTTTATTTCACCGTAAAATTTATGCTTTTCCTTGATCTCTTTAATATTTTCGGTGTGAAATCTGATTTGGTTATATGCAGATGTTACCGAGCCAAGGAACATAAACCTCTTATGGTCATTTTCCAGATGACAGCTTTCATCGCAATATATGTTATATGTTTTTTTCATATATCTTAGTTAATAAATCAATGGAGAGTACCGCTTGTAAGCTGAACTGCGCTATTGATCATATTAGCTAAAATACCAATATTTTTAGTAAAACCAAAAGTGTTTGTCGCTTTTGATAGGATGAAGATAGGGGAGCGTCTCTAGCTGAAATGACAACTCGTGTATAATTAGCTGTTAAATATACCCTGAAAAACAAAAGCCAAACTTTCGCTTGGCATCATCTTGACCGTAATAGTTTATAGGGCGTAGTATCTCATTTTTCTTTTAAAGAATTGATCCACATATCCATATATTCACGGGTGCTCTCTTCCCATTTTTTATAGTCTTCGATGTTATAGTATTGTGTCGAAACTGGGTTTCCATTTTCCCAATCGCTAGTTCCGAATCCGTAAAGGCTAGATATAACATTAGGATGATATGAACCTTTTAATAAAGCAATGACGTCAAAGGCAAATTGTGAAAAGTAACTTTCACTATGATTTAGCAGTAATGAACAATAAAGATTTTCTTTAAGTTTTTTGCTTTGAGAATAGGACCAAAAGGATAGTGATTTGTTGTCCCAACTTCTTTTTTGGTCCTCTAGGATGATGGAAACCTTCCCACTATAGAATTCGTCTAATGTTTCAGTCCGAAGAATAAACCCTCCATAGAACCCTCTCAGTTCAGTAGCATACAGCAAATTATCCAATGCCGCAAAATCTTTTTCATGTTCTTTCCTGAGCTCAAAGAAAACGGTAGCGCAAAAGAACTCTTTCGGGAGATACAGTTTGGTTGGATGGAGGGGAGGGTCTATCTTTTGCATCAAAGGCTTTAGTTTGGCAAGCTGCTTGACAGCATCGGTTGCTGTCTTTTTGTTGAAAGAAGACTTCACCTCAATGATACCACGTACATATTCTACAGGAATGACTAATGACCTTCCTTGGTGCGAATAATCGGGATTCTCATCGACCCATAGGATTGGTGCCTCTAGTTGCTCATATATAATTACGTCGTAATGCACTAGAGTTTCGTCCTTTAGAGTTCCTTGAGAAGTAATCCATCCAGAGGTCACACTGTATTTTTTTGATAGAAAAGTAGTGAGTCATTTACGGAACTCTGCTTCTGCTACTTTGCTATGTTCAGTTTGTACCGCGCTTTTAAGACCTTTGTTTCTGGCATTGTAATAGGCACTGAGCATTTCGCTTCTCGCCATTAGAAATTTTGTTTCCATCCCTGATTTTGCCATTGGGGTTTGAGTGGAGAATGTTTGTCTGGCATTATAGTGTTATTTGATAATACTAATATACGAAAATGGCTGATATCGCTATATCAATCCGCCCTGCAAAAATGACTTTCGCGATAAGACGATCAATTTGCGCAGGCATTTTGCAGATAACGCCCTATACGAAAATACATCGTGGAGTTTACATATTGCAGATGCTTTTCCGGGCATGAAAAATCAGTTCAAGTACTAAGGTTTCCCGTAATATCCATGGAATTGTGTTAGGTGCTTTTGGATTGGTTCTTAAAAGTAAATATCGCAAGTTAGCTAAATGGGGACAATCATTTTTTTTATTTGTACTATTTAGTATCTTAGGAGAGCCGATTGTAAGAAGACCAGCCAAGTGATAAAGATCGATCAGCGATAGCGAAGCAAATATTTTCTGTACCTCATGTGTTAAGAATGATGGATAATGAAAACCGAAGAATTACTTATAAGGGTAAAGACACACCTTTTTGTTCAGGAATAATTAGACGTATTAAAGCAATTTCCATAGAGCTTCCAAAAATTATCTATGAATATTTAACTGATTTAGGCTTTAAAATGATTAAATGATATTATTAAAGAATGATGATAGTTTATACTTACGAAATGCTTTTGTAAGTATTGAATTAAACCTTAGCCATTTATTGACGATGTTATGAATAGATTACAGTCTTATGTGCTAAATCGATTTGCTCTTTTGAATAAGGCTATTGATGCGAATCAATTAGCTGATATTATTAAAGGAAATAATTCCGATTTTGAATTGGGGTTCCGAGTTCTCAAGGTAAATATAATTAGCGATGTCCAACTAGCAGTTGAGTTATTGAAGAGATTGCCTACGTATCTTTTAGATTTTGATAGCGACAATAGCGAAATGATTAGACGGGAGAGTTTTTTATTTACAAAATCAATCTTTGAAATAAATTTAAACCAACAATATTTGATGACATTTGGAAGTCTTAGTCAAAACAATGATGCCAAAGTGTTTCTAAAAAGAATAGGTTTAAATTATAAGCTCGATCAATTGTATATAGATATAGCAAGTTTTTATGAATCAAGTAATTGTACATATGAAGATGTTTTTTTGAAAGCCGTTGCTATCAAAAAGTTCAACTATCGCAATGGAATGGTTGGTAGATTTTCCGGGGAAATTGTTGATAATTCAATTGCAGCTGAATTAATAGGAAATTATTCCAAAGATTTACTTAAGGCTACTTTTGCAATAAAAACCGATGGCTGTAGGTTTGATTTACAGATTTTTCCCAACGGTGCTTTCAAAATTTTAACCAACGATTGCGAGCAGCGAGATATTCTTGAAAAGATAATACCCAACTTATTAAAATAATTATGCCTGAAGATCAGAGTTACGAGGGTTCGGAATGGAACCGACAAATGTGCAATCTTTTAAAGTTTTTCAAATGGGAATATGTTGGGGATTCTGATTTCGATGCCCCTACCGAAGAAAACAAGCAGAGGGGGATAGATCGACTTTTCACTTTCAAAAATCCTTATAGGGGGGAAAAAGAATTGTGTATTCTCGAATCTAAGAGATATAAAAAGACTTCATTTTCTGAGGGAAAAATTGGAGAATGGGCCAAGACATTAGAAGAAAAACTCACTAAAATAAGGCATTCAAAAGAGTTTTACGAATTGTTCCCTCATTTAGATGGAATGAGTTTCGATCAAGGACTTGTCGCTATATGGTGTCCTGATAAAGAGTTAGTTACGGGATTTAATCAAGTTTTCTTAAAAGGTTTAGAAAATACTGATTTGAACCCTAAGCATAGCAAGTCTATGAACAAGCTTTATTTTTTTGATAATAATAAAATTTCAAAGTTAGTTTCTGTAGCGCATACGGTTAAGGAAATTAATACAGGTGGACTTAAAAGAGACTTTAATTTCTATTATCATGGTAATAAAGACTATGCATCATGTAGATCGGAGGTTCTATTGCCCATGTACATGATTGGTAAGTTTATTCTGGGTGACTATATTGACAAGGATAATGTAGAAAATAAAGTTGTATTTTATTTTGGAACATTGAATATTCCCTCTTTTAAGCTTTTAAGATCGGCACTAAGTGACTTAAGCTATACCGATAAAGATAAACCTTTACAGATATATTATAGTATTGAAGATAATAATCATACTTTCAGAAAGATTCTTCCTGAAATAGAAAAGGATTATAATGATCTAAATGTTAAATTTCTACCATTGGATTCTTTCGATAAAATTCCTGCTTTTTTAAATACAGACAATTAAGATGAAAAATAGTTATCCTACTAAATACGAAATATATGAAGCGTTAATGATGACTTCAGCATCGTTTACACGAATGTTTGCTCAAAAGTTGGGGTTAATTGTGACTAATTCAAAACAAGATGTCATAGCTAAGGAAATTTCCAGAATATTTTTGGAAGAAGAAGATATTGAAGTGATTAGATCAGAGGCATATCAACAAAAAGTCAACCATAGTTTAAGTGGATTTACTGTTTTGTCAAAACACGAATATTTTTCGCTAGTCAAGAATTTTAACTGGATTTTAGAAAGCAAAAAATTTAAAACAGGAATTGTATTAAACTCTTTAAAGAAATTAGACGAAGGAAATGTTTATAGGGGGGCATATTCATATAAAAGAAAAAAGCCCGGTAGAATAGAACTTTTACAGGATGAAGAAAACTCTTTTGATTTTTATTTGAAAGATGTAGGAAAGGGAGAGTGGAACGTTGAAATAGACAGCACAAGGTCAACAGATCTAAAAGAGCTAATGGACTTATTTGAACCAACTTTAAAGAAAGATGAAGAAAAAATTGAAAGTTTGGACGAGAAACTTTTAAATACAAAAAACTCGATAGAGTTTTTTGATGAGTTATCAAAATTTGGAAAGAAAGAGCACTGGGGTTTAGTTCAAATCAGTCACGTTTCCATTAGAAAAAATGCGATGGAATCAGAGACAGAAGATGTCGAACAAAAAGACCTTGATGGTATTAGCCAGGCAATAATTGAAGGTAAAAATTTAAGGGAAAACCAATTTGTTGAGAACGCCGTTTCGTCGGGATTTAGCTTTACTGCTATGACGTATGAGTTTGAAAATACGAAGAAACCTATAGGATTT
>NZ_JBEBVH010000271.1:0-4951 GCF_040392825.1 Pseudopedobacter sp. | reverse complement strand
TATCGATAGTCCGTATTTAGATAAAAGAAATAAACCCAAAATAATAAACCCATTAATAACCTAAAATAAGAAAGACTATGAATAAACTCTACTTTATTACTGCTTAGTTTAAAATTAAGCAATATTAACACGTAAATCTACAATCAGCCGAGTTTAAATTGGTGGTTAAAATAAGCCAACGATGGCGGAAATTTCGGTTTATGTAAAAATAACTATTAAATACAGGTTTAATTAACATTATTAAATATGCAGGTTAAAGAAAAAATACCAATTCGCATTTTTCTTTGTTTGTTGCTAATGCTGAATATGATAAATCTATTTGCGCAACAAAACACTCGAAAAGTAATTCAAGGTGAAGTAGTGGATGCAGACAATAACGATCCGCTGGTTGGAGTTTACGTAAGGGTAAAAGAAGACAATAAGCGTTCTGCAGTAACCGATGTAAATGGGAAATTTAGTATTCGTGTGTCTGAAAGGGAAACGTTGGAATTTGCTTATATAGGATACTCTACTCTTCATGTTGCGGCGACAAATTTCCCGAAGACTATTAAACTTACTGCCGACTCAAAAGCGTTAAAAGAGATAGTTGTTATTGGTTATGGTACTGTAAACAAAAAAGATTTTACAGGTTCGCTCTCAGAAGTAAAAGTAGAAGATATTAATAGAGCTCCTGTACCTAATATTGCTCAGGCCCTTGCCGGTAGGGTGGCTGGCTTACAGGTAAATGCTTTGTCTGGACAACCGGGGGAAGAATCAGATATTATTATCAGAGGAGGTAACTCCATTACGCAGGATAATTCACCGCTCTATGTTGTAGATGGATTTCCAATAGAAGGATTTAGTCTTTCATCGCTTAACCCAGAAGAAATAGAAGATTTCAGGGTTTTGAAAGATGCTTCTGCAACCTCTATCTATGGCAGCAGGGCAGCAAATGGAGTAATCATTATCGAGACAAAAAAAGGGAGAGAAGGAAAGCCTGTTGTAACTTATAACATAAATCTGAGCTTGCAGAAAGCAAACAAGTTTATGGATATGATGAGTCCATACGAATTTGTGAAGTATCAATTGGAATTAAACCCGTCAGAAGAAACACAAACAACTTATCTGGATAGACCCGGACTGATATTAGACGATTACCGGAATATAAAAGGATATGACTGGCAGGATATGCTTTTTAAAACTGCCCCCATGCAAAACCATAATTTGTCTGTCAGGGGAGGTAATAGAGACACAAAATATGCCTTTTCCGGAAATATGGTTAATCAGGATGGAGTTATCATTAATTCAGGTTTTTCCCGGTATCAGGGAAGGGCGAGAGTAGACCAGCAGATTAGCAAAAATCTAAAAGTCAATATAAATTTAAGCTATTCAAAAGATAAAAACTATGGACAGTTAACCAATCAGCAGGCATCAGGTAATAATTCCTATGCAACTTATATTATGTATAGGACTTGGGGATATAGACCAATTTCAACCAGTGGAAACCTCACGGATATGTTATTCGATGACGATGAAGAAGGAAGCGAAACATTACTTATAATGAATCCCATAATATCTACGAATAACGAGTTCCGTGAACAAAACAGGACCTTCTTTACAAGTAACATCGGCATAGATTATACTTTACCATGGAACATGAAACTGAATATCAGAGGTGGTTACAATTCCAGAATAACAAGAGATGAATATTTTAATAACTCTAAAACCTATCGAGGATATCCGTCAGCCAATAATGCCAATGGCATACACGGTGGCTTTTCGGAAAGGAATCAGATAGATTGGGTAAATGAAAACACGATTACCTACGATAAAAAATTCAACTCCAGACACAGATTGGATGTTTTATTGGGAACAACTATACAAGGACAAAGCTTAGATCGATATGGTTTTACGTCCATTAAAATTCCTAATGAAGAGATGGGAATGCGAGCTTTAGGCACCGGTTATCCGAAAGATCCGGTTTCTGTTGCATCAGCGAATATGTTATTGTCCTATTTAACAAGGGTAAATTATAATTATCGCGGTAAATATGTGTTGACTGCAAATTTCAGAGCAGATGGTTCCTCTAAATTTGCCCCTCAGCACCGTTGGGGATATTTTCCTTCTTTTGCTGCGGCCTGGAGATTGGGACAGGAGAAATTTTTCAAAAAGATTCCTTTTATCAGCGATTCCAAACTTAGGGCAAGTTGGGGAGCTACAGGTAATAACCGTGTCAATGACTTTGCAACTTCCAATATTGTTACCATGGGAGACTTTTATGGCATAGGAATGGGATCCTCAACTCCGGATTTCGCACTAACTATGTCTAATTTTGGAAATCAGGACCTGAAATGGGAAACCACTTACCAATTAGATATCGGTTACGAACTGTCTTTGTTTAAAGACAGGTTAAACTTTGTGCTGGATTATTATAATAAAGACACAAGAGACTTGCTGCTATATTCAAATGCCCCTTATGTCAGCGGTTATACAAAAATATACAGAAATATAGGTTCAATTCGAAACAGAGGCTTTGAAATAGAAATTAATTCTGTGAATATTAATAGTAAAGACTTTAAATGGAGTTCCAGTTTCAATATCTCATTTAACCAAAACAAAGTACTGGCACTTACCGAAGATGAAAAGACCATGTTTTCGAACCCAGCTTTTACCTCAAGCTGGAATTCTTCTAACCTTTATATAACACAGGTAGGTATGCCGGTGTCATCTTTTTATGGCTTAATGTGGGACGGAGTATATCAATTGTCAGACTTTGATGAATTGTCTAACGGTAACCGTGTACTTAAAGAAGGTGTAGTCTCTTTATATGAAGACAGAAATCTCACAAAACCAGGTGATATTAAATATAAGGATATTAACGGTGATTTGATTATTGATGATAAGGACAAAGTGATTATGGGGCGCACTTTGCCAAAACATTATGGAGGTTTTAATAATAATTTCCAGTATAAAAATATCAGTCTGAACGTGTTTTTCCAGTGGAACTATGGCAACGACATTATGAATGCCAATCGTTTGATGTTTGAAGGTAATAGTACTGGAAGAGCCGGATTGAACCAGTTTGCTTCTTACACAGATCGATGGACAATAGATAATCCATCAAATGAACAGTTCAGGACCAGAGGGTATGGTCCAATAGGATACTTCTCATCCAAATACCTGGAAGATGGCTCATTTATCAGATTAAAAACAGTTGAACTCGCTTATAGACTACCTAAAAAATGGTTGGGTAAGATATCGAGCGTAGATTTAAGTATGGCTGCACAAAATTTACATACCTGGACTAAGTATTCGGGGCTTGATCCGGAGGTTTCTACCCGAAATTCAATCTTGACACCGGGTTTTGATTATTCGGCCTACGCTCAAAATTTTACAGTTTCATTTGGTGCTAAAATAGTTTTCTAAATAGATGTAAGCATGAAGAATATACTAAAAAAAATAGGCATGGCAGGAGGGCTTTTTTTACTAGCCTCTTGTAACGATATTTTGGAAGTGAATCCATCCAAATATGAAATGGAGAAAGAAACGTATTATCGTACCGAAGCCGAATTAAGTTACGCTTTGAATGGGGTTTATGCAGCACTGGCAGATGGAAATTTATACGGAAATAATATGCTGGGCAGAATGGGGCTTGAGGCTGATGAAGCTTACGAAGATTATAGTTCGGATGAAAATACAGTAGGGGATTATAATGTAGAATCTACAGACTCGAAGGTTCTAAACTACTGGCGATCATGTTATACAGGTATTGATAGGGCCAATAATTTATTGGCAAACGTAGATAATACCAATATAAGTATTGATAGCCGCAAACGCGATGATGTAAGAGGGCAGGCATTATTCCTCAGAGCATACTACTATTTTATGTTGGTTACACGATTTCAAGGTGTTCCTTTGGTACTGAAGCCAATAAAAAACGCCACGGCAGCAGAATTACAAAAGGAAAGAGCCACAGGGAGAGAAGTATATGCGCAGATTCTAAGTGATATGGAAAAAGCAGCTGCATGGGTGAAGCCAGCTAGCGAAGTTGGTACGGGTGGCCGTATTTCTAAATCTGCAGTATGGGGTTTGCTGGCAAGAGTAAATCTTTATTTAGCCGGTCATCCTTATAACGAGTCCGAACGTTACAAGGATGCTATGGTATATGCTGGTAGGGTTATTAACGAGAACTTTCATAGATTGGAACCTTCTTATGAACAAGTGTTTATCAATTATGCGCAAGATAAATATGACATTAGAGAAAGTATTTTTGAAGTAGAATTCCACAGCGATGGTACAGGCGTATACCCCACGGCTGGTATGGTTGCAAGAAACAATGGAATAAGAAACCCGGTAATAGATAATGAGATTGGTTTGTCTATTGGTATTCTGCGGTGTACCGATTATTTACACGGTTTATATCAGGCGGGAGATCAGAGAAGAGATTGGAATGTAGCATCGTTCTATTACGTACAGGATCCAAATAATAAAGATGTGGCAAAGCTTACCGAATGGGGAGTTAATGATTCTAAATACCAGAGATTTTGCGGTAAATTTAGAAGAAAGAATGAAATAGTCTTACCAAAGTTGCAATCTCAAACTCCACAAAACTTTCCAATCTTAAGATATTCTGATGTTTTATTAATGTATGCAGAAGCTTATAACGAATATTTCAAAGGAGCTGATAATAATGCTCTTGAATATTTGAATATGGTTAGAAGGAGAGGACTTGGGCTGGAACCAACCACTGCAAACTTGGCTACAGACTTTACAGACAGAAACTATACCGCCTTTCAAAGGGAAGTTAGACAAGAACGACCACGCGAATTGTGTTTTGAAATGCTTAGAAAAAATGATGTCATTCGTTGGAATGTATTTTATGATAATATGATTGTGAGGGAAGCAGAAACGCCTCAGACCTTTACATCGTCTTATTATGTAAGAGCGAGAAGATACTTTCGGAGTGTCGAGC
>NZ_JBEBVH010000270.1:0-4967 GCF_040392825.1 Pseudopedobacter sp. | reverse complement strand
GCAGGAAGATTTATCCGGCTTTGCTTCCAAATCTTATGAGGCCGGGATTTGCATGGTGGCTTTTCCTGCTGGGTTCTAATAAGGCTAACGCCTATACTAGCCTATACTAGCGCAAGGATCCCCTTGTGCTTGATATTAATCTATTTAGAATACAAGCGGACGCTTGCATCAATGTGAATCTCAAAGGTTGTATACTATTATGATCTCTAAGTCTTTTTATTTTCCATGAGTACCCTTTCTATGTCTGCCATGCGATAATATATTTTACCACTAAGCGTATAACCCGGTAATATCCCCGATTTTCGTAAAGAGTATAAGGTTCTATCGCTGATATGTAACAGGTCCATCACGTCCTGTTTATCCAACCATCTTTCTTTCAGTGAAGGCTGATATTTTATGGTTGCCTGTTTGATCAACTGTTTTTGTAATTGCAGCGACTGGTTAAGTAAGGCTTCCAGGCTGACTAATAATTCAATAATAGAATAGAAAAATTTCATATATGTATAAGATTTGTTTTTAAGAATGTTTATGGATCGCTTTTTCTAAGAATGAAACTAATTTTTGTAATTCTGAGGACCTGAAAGATGAGATACCCAGGCAAATATGCCGGATTGGTTTTTCTTCCGGATGCGATAGCGTGTAAGGGTTAAAGGAAGCAGGTAAATCTTTCAATTGGAAGGCGTATATGGGTTCATGTAATATTATCCACGACCATAACCCCGCCACCGGGAGCAGTACCTGTGCATCAAGTTTCGAATTGTACACCATCATGTTATACAGCTGTTCGCGTCTGCGCTGGTAACGTGTCTGTAGTTTCCTGATTATGCCCTTGCTCTTTCTCGTGTCCATAAAATAATTGGCAGCGCTGTATAATAATGGATCAGGCATTTGCTCGTGTAAGCTGTAACGTTGTTTCAGTAAATTGATGAAGGAAGCCGGTCCCGTTACAGCAACTATATTGTACAGATAGGGAGCCAGTTTACTTATTGGGCTGATATAGATAATATTGCCACAAGTTGTATAGTTTGCCTTTAAGGAAGTACTTCGGGTCTCGAACCAAAATTCGTGATCTTTATCCAGTTCAATAATGGCCAGTTCATGGGCGACAGCAAAGTCAATAAATAGTTCCCGCTTCCTGTCGAAGTTTGCGCTCATAGCATCAAAGCGATCAGGGCTATAAATAATTATGGCCTTCAGGAGTTTGTCTGATACCAGTTTGGACAGATGATCCAGTGAAGGTAATCCGTTCTCATCTGTAGGACAATCAACCATTTTTCTTTCCCGGTAGCCGAGACTAAAAGTGTTAGGATAGCTACCCGTACAAATCGCAATTGTATCACCTGCCGCAGTCAGGCATTCAAGCGTTAGCCGTATGCATAATTCCAGGTCATTTACCAACAGTTGTTCATCTTCACGAACGTAAATATTGCGCCTGGATAAAGTAGAATCCAGTAATTTGTTCGTGATTAAATGGAGGTTCTCATCCCGGTGTTTCTTTGCTTTCATGTGGTCGTATACCGTTCGGAAATTGCTGATATGTTTATAGAAATCAATATCTGCGACTGCAGGAAATTCATTCCCGAGGATTAAACAGGGGGGACCTATTGATGTGGTGCCGGCCAATTTCCTGGTCTGGAACGAAGCCCGTTGCGGCAAGTATGCCCTTTTTGTTTGCTGTACAGAAGAAGGATTGATAAAAGTACCCGTCCGCTCTCTCGAGTAGAGCACATTTTCGGCAATCAGGTTATTGTAGGCTCTTTGTACAGTTAACGGACTTACCTGCAATACCGCAGCCAGTTTTCTGCTGGAAGGCAACTGTTCATTATTGTTCCCCAGTCCGAAAGCAATGCGCGTTTTAATGTTGTTTTCAATCTGCGGACCTAAGGGGCGTCCCTTATCAATTTTAAAATACCATTTTAAAGGCATGGGTATAAATGTTTTAGTTAGACAATCAGGTTTATTCATGCGGATTGTTTCGTGGGGTAATACCTACATGCTAAGCAATTCAATCCTTTGACGGCAACAAATTTATAGGATTGTTTTGTTAACTTTTACCTGCTATACACGAAAAAATCAGATTCTGTATCACAATATTTTGTTTTTAAAGTAAAAATATCTGTGGTGAAATACAATATTTTGTTGGTTTTGAATGGTCGAAATAATCAGTTTTCGCTAAGGTTTAGTGGGACAAGTTCGATACTTGTTCGGCATTTCTTCGGGAAAACAGGGGTATTTCCCGAAGAAGTCTCGAAGCGGTCCCGAAGAAATGTAAAATGAGTTAAGCAAAATGCAGTAAGGGAATGGAAATTGTCCGCAACTAAGAAAGTCGTTTTAATGAGTTTAAAAAGAACTTTATATCTTTGAAGTTTAATCTTAAATTAGTTTTAAAAAAGAACGGCAGAATTGATGTCGGGTAAAACATAAACCATATAATTCTTAACGTTGGTAAAGGGTAAGGAACTTTCTGAATATTGGAGCACTTTTGTGAAAAGCGGTAGTGAGGATGCTTTTTATGTTCTATACTCTCATTATCATGATTATTTTACTTACCTGGGTATACGAAAAGGTGCCAATTCAGTGAAAGTTAAAGATTGTATAAATGACCTTTTTTTATATCTGTTTGAGAACAGGGAAAAACTTTTCAATATTGGGAATCATCACAATTATCTGGTAACATCTTTTATTAGGAAATTATTTAAAAGGGATCACTTAAGCATAACGGAAGAACTCGAAACACTAAGTTTATCAGATATACCTTCTTCCCCATCAGTTGAGGCTCAGCTCATACTTCAAAATACAAGAGCTCATATATCGGACTTACTCAAAAAACATATTGATCGGCTATCCCATAGCCAGGCTCAAATGATTTATCAGAAGTTTTATTTAGGACTTTCTTACGAACAGATTTCCATCGCAAATGACATTACTGTGAAAACTGCTTATAACACGATATATAACGCGGTAGAAAAATTAAAAAAAGCTATAGGGAAAGAACATTTAGAGGCTTTAATATGGGCTATTTCACTCCTCGGCCTAATATTTTATTTTTTTTTAAATTTTTATAGGTAAAATTCCAGGTACTTTGCTCTATTGTCTAAAGTGAGAAATCAATGGACAAAAATGTAAGATTGCTGACCCAGGAAAGTTTCTTGAATTATTGTTTCAGAAGAAACGATGAGGATGTCCGCTATTGGGAGAAGTGGATAGCAGAAAATCCCGATCAGCAATCTGAAATTGTGCGATTGAAACAACTAGTTATCTTAATGTCGGAAGAATCTGGCGAAAGAGTTAGAAAAACACATTATGCCGAGCTTCAAACCAGAATAAAGCAATCCGGAAGTATATCCGAACAAAAGTCATATCTTTTTAAGAAAAGGTGGTGGGCTGCTGCCGCAGCTATATTTGTCGTCCTCAGCTGTGTTATATTTTTGTACAAAGGAAATGTCAAAGAAGAGATTGTTATACAAGCCAGCGATGTATCTTCAGGTCAGAATAAAGCCATTTTGGTGCTTTCTAATGGGAAATCGGTTAATCTGACTGATGGATCTGAGGGAGTGGTAGCCGATGAAGCCGGATTTAAAATCTCAAAAACATCATCCGGAGAAATTACATATTCCAGGCCAAATACCAAAAACACGGGTACTGCTAATAAAGGAGATAGCTATAATATTATTAAAGTTCCTGCTGGTGGTGCGTTTCAGATCAGTCTTTCTGATGGTACAAAGGTCTGGTTAAATTCAGCTTCAACTATGAAATATCCTGTTGAGTTTAATGGTAAGGAAAGATTAGTTGAACTAACGGGAGAAGCGTATTTTGAAGTAGCACATAATAAAAGTAAGCCTTTTAGAGTGCTGTCTAATAAGCAGGTAGTAAATGTGTTAGGGACACATTTTAATGTAAGTGCTTATACAGATGATCAATTTGTGAGAACTACCCTGATTGAAGGCTCGGTAGAAATTGTCGCAAATAACAAAAAAGTAAAAATCGAGCCAGGAGAAATGGCAGAATTCAATAAAAGCGGAATCGCAGTTTCTAAAGTAGATGTTGAAGAGATGATAGCATGGAAAAATGGTTATTTCAAATTCAACGACGATTTAGAAAGCACCATGCGTAAAATATCGCGATGGTATGATGTGGATATTGTTTACGAGAATACCAAAAAATATAAGGATAGTACAGTTTACTTTGGCGGAGAGATATCAAGATCTAAAAAACTATCCACTGTATTAAAAATTATGGAGTCTACAAAAAGAGTCCGTTTTAAAATAGAAGGGAGGACAGTGACTGTGATTAGATAAAAATCAATTTTGAAGGTAATAAAAGGCCAGAAGTGCGGGAACACCTCTGGCAGAAGTTTGAATTACCTGTTAAAAGCTAATATGAACCATTAACCTGATTAATACAAACCTGTCAAACTTAACCAAAATTGTATGAATGTACAATTTACGGTATAGTATTTCGGGGTTTGACAAAAATGATTTTATGACCTTTTATTTCTTGCCGAGGATCTGGTTAAAAGCAGGTTCTTTCTATAAACTATTGTTTGTTATGAAGTTGATATTTCTATTGCTTACCATAACTGCCATGCATGTTAGTGCTAACAGTTTTGCACAGAAAATATCTATTAATGAAAAAAATGCCTCCTTAGAGAGGATATTTAACCGGATTAAAAATCAGACAGGCTACGATTTTTTCTTTGATAAGACGCTGCTTAATAAAGCGAAATTAGTTACGGTAAATGTTAAAGAGGCCTCTTTAGAAGAAACATTAAAACGTTGCTTTATAAATCAGCCTTTTACTTATATTATTCAGGAAAAGACTATCGTAGTCACACCGAGGGAAGCCAATTCTGCCAACCTGATAATCAAAGAAATGCAACAAAAAGTTGTGACAGGAAAAGTTATGGATGTGCAAGGTGAGCCTTTAGCAGGGGTAAGCATAAAGGTTAAAAATGCTCAGATAAATAC